>CAMBYP010000060.1 GCA_945872435.1 uncultured Mycoplasmatota bacterium | reverse complement strand
TTATAACAACCATCTGTTATTTTTCAGTCATCTTTACAATATCTAAACGTTTACCATTGTGAATTAATACTACTGTTGCACTTTGTTGATATCCTAGATCTTTTGCATAATTAATTGTCACATCTACATAATAAGCTTTCTCATCAGTAACATCATCGCTTAATATATACTCTTTTTGTTCAGTATTGATCACATCAACATTTACAACTTCTGGAAGTTCTTGTTTTCTATCACCATAAATATTATTTTCAACATAATGATACATTCCTTCCATTGCCAGTTTCGTAAATGATTCTTGATAATCTTTATATACAAATTGAATACCACCAACATCACTACGATTTACTTTATTAGATAGTGTAAAAAATTCACTAATAAAAATTTGTGTTTCTAGAGTTGCATATTTTTCTTCATCCACACTATCCTTTGACAATTCCTTTTTTAATTTTCCAAATAATTGTTTAGAATACTTTGTTGCTTCATCTGTAATTGTATAATCATAACCATTTGCGATTTTATCTGTTACTGTTGCAACAGTTTTAGTCTCTTTTTTATTAAATAATAATTTATAAATACCAAATGAACTAGCACATATGAATGCAACTAAAATAATAAGTGCAATGATAATTCTTTTCTTTTTTAATTTTCTTTTTTTTGTACGAGTAGTTGCTGCCATATAATCCTCCCCTATTTATTATTATAATCATCTACGATTTTTTTCGCTTCATCTTGCTTTTTGATTAAATCATAAACAATAATTGAATCACTAACGTTTAAAACTTCTTCTGACATTTGATTGTATTTTTCAATATAATCAATACTTACAGTATCACCATCGTGTAATACTTTACCTTCCCCTTTTTGATGATTATAATACATTTTATCAGTTAACCAATTACCATCAGGGAAAATAACTACATTTTCATCTGTTGAGAAAATATCATGGCCTAAAGCATATTTATCAGTAAATCCAAACATATTTCCTAACGTTGGAAGAACATCATACATTCCCATTACTTTTGTGATTTCTTTGGTAAATTTTTCATCATTTTCATGATCTTTCGTCCAAATAATGAATGGTACTTTACGATTTAATTCATAATCATAAAAATCAACATCACGATAGTTAGGATCATCTTTATCTAATACGCTATCAGTATATGGATCATAATTATAGAAATATTCATATTCTGATTCTTTTAACTTCGCATCATGATCTCCATAAATTACTACAACTGTATTATCTAAAATACCAGCTTTATCTAAATCATCAAATAATTGACCAATAGCACTATCTGCATAATGAACAAATTTAAAATAATTACCCAATTTTGTTTCTTCCATATAAGGCGCTGAAACAGTTTCTTTTTCACCAGTTTCTGGATTTTCTTTTTCATATTTATAATCTACTGCAATTGGATCTGGTAAATGTTCAATATCCGAAAATGGAGTATGATTAGAAAGCATAATCAAAGTTCCATAAAAGTTCTTATTTTTTTCTTGTATTTTTTTAATTTTAGGGACAGCTTGTCTAAAGAATGATTTATCGGATAATCCTAAACCAATTGTTTCATCAATCTTAAAATCATTTTTATAATTATAAAATTTATCATATCCTAAAGTTTTTAAATGTACAGTATCACGATTCCACATACTACCTTTATTACCATGCATACTAAATGCATAATAACCTTGTTCTTTTAATAATTTAGGAATTGTAACATATTCTCTATCCCAATAACTAATAAATACGGTTCCAGATGTAGCTGGCATAAGTGCAGTATTAAATGTAAATTCCGTATCACTACTAGTTCCAACACTTTCTTGAGCATAAAAGTTAGAGAAAAATAGTCCTTCACTAGCGATACGATTTAAATTTGGTGTTAATGCTTCACCATTAAATTTTAAATCCATTACAAATTGTTGCATACTTTCATCATGGATTACTAATAAATTTTTACCTTTAAATACATTTGTATATTCATTTTCCTTATGTTCTTCTTGGCTTCTTTTATCATAATATTCTCTAAATTCACGTGCTTTTTCATCATACCCAAACAAAGGACTAATTTGCGGTTTTAAACTAGAAATTACATCATTTATTTGATAAGTATAAATACCAAAACGCATAACAACGTATTCACGATTCCATTGTTTTCCTAATCGTGAAATATCTACTGAATTTAAAGTAGAAATAAATACACCAATTACTATTAATCCAAAAACCATAGTATTTAAAGCTCTTACTTTACCTACTTCAATTTCAGCTACTTTTTTATAATAATCTTTCTTTTTTAATGCATGATTTAAAAAGAATAATGCTATCGGAGCCCAAATGTATGAAAAATCTTTTAACTCCATAACATTTTCAACTACTGCATCAGCAACATCTACAATTTGTAAAGATGTTTGTAATAATGACAGTGATGCAAATGATAAATAATTCGTATAATACATCGAATTAATAACACATAATACAGTAAAAAAGATAGAACAAGTGGCAAAATATTTAAATTGATTTTTTGGTTTAAAGAAATAGCCAAAAGCTCCTACCATTACTACAACTGCTAAATCCGCTAAAATTGGAAATATATCAAAATAATTTTTAACTGTCAAATAACGTAATAACATTGCATTTAAAACAGAAGTTAAAACAAAACTTAAAAACAAAATATTTGTTTTCATATATTGTTTTGAATATGCTTTTACTTTATTTGATATATGTTTTGAAGTATCTTTTATTTTCTTTTGCATAACTCACCTCAATATTCATACTATGACAGTATAACACGATTCACTAAATTCTTCAAGTTTATTTAAAATATTCCCTATGACAAATTTGTCA
>CAMBYP010000059.1 GCA_945872435.1 uncultured Mycoplasmatota bacterium | reverse complement strand
GTAGTTTTTTTATTTTGTATGTTATTTTAATTCTTGTAAAACCAATAAAAATATAGTACAATGTATAAAAGAATAGTAAAGAATATAGAAGGGGTCTGAGAATTATGAATGAAGCTGGAAAAGTAAGAGAATTGCCAATTGATGATATATTACCAAATAGATTTCAACCTCGAATAAAGTTTTCTGAATCAGAAGTTTTAGCTTTATCAGAATCAATTAAAAATCATGGTGTAATCCAACCTATCTTAGTACGACCAATTGGTGATAAGTATGAAATTATAGCTGGAGAAAGAAGGTATAAAGCTAGCGTTATGGCTGGTTTAAAAGAAATTCCAGCAATTGTCAGACAATTAGATGATAAGCAAAGCGCAGAACTAGCGTTAATTGAGAACGTACAACGAAAGGATTTAACACCAATAGAAGAAGCTTTATCTTATCAAAAAATTTTGAGTATGGGTTATTTAACTCAAGATCAGCTAGCAGCAAAATTAGGAAAAAAACAATCTACAATTGCGAACAAATTACGATTGCTAAATTTAGATGAAGATGTTCAAAATGCTTTATTATATGAAAAAATATCTGAAAGACATGCTAGATCATTATTGAAATTAAATCAAGCACAACAAAAAGAAATGTTGAAAAGAATTATACAAGAACGTTTGACAGTTAGACAGACAGATATAGAAATTCAAAAAATATTAGAAAAACAAAATGAAACAAATCCACAAGAAAAAATTATAGATGAAGATATAGAAATTTTAGATTTTCCAGAAGAAGAGACGGTGAAAAAAATGGAAGAACCAAAACAAGCTGTTGATTATAATATACCAACAAATGAAATCAAAAATGATATTCCAGATGTACCAACAGGGACTTCTACATCAGTAAATCCAGGGTTTATGGACGTTGATAAAATAGTAGAAACTGCACAAGATATTAATCGCCCTACTCAAAAAGATAAAAAAACAATTGAAGATTTATTAAAACCAGATGCTCAAATGATACAAATGGAAGAACAAGAAAAAGCAGAACAACAACAAAAAGAAGAGGCAGAACAGATATTAAAACCAGGGAAATTTTTTAATTTATCTGATTTGGAAGATACGGATGATACAAATGATAATAATAACGGATTTATTGAAAATATTGATAGAGCGGAAGCAAATATGGATTTTGGAGTAAAACCAAATCCAGCTCCAACAACAGGTTTTGACTTTGATAAATTTTTTAATGCATCAGAATTTGAAAAAACATTAGAACCAACAACGCAAAATCAATCCCAAACAAACTCTGATGGAGAACAAGCAAAAATAGAGCAAGAACAAAAAGAAGCAAAAAATTCAGAGATAGTAGAACCAACAATACAGATGAATCCTGAAATAAATCCAACTACAGTGGTAGAAAAAGAAGTACTAGCAAATATTGATAATCAAAAAGCTGAAGTACCAGTTGAAAATGTGTCTATTCCTTCATTAGAAGAATCATCAAATTCTTTACCACAACAGGATGTATCAAATTTATCGACACCTTTAGAAGAACCAACAAGTATTAATAATCAAACATCTCCAACACCAGTGGAGAATGTATCTATTCCTTCATTAGAAGAAACATTCCAATCATCAGAAGTAAATCAAACATTTAATAATACACAACTACCTGATGAAAAGAAAGAAGAAACATCAATTATTTCTGAAATTCCACAAATGAGTGAAGAAGAATTTTTAAATAGCTTACCAGATAATAATCTTCCTTTATCAGCAATTGATAATAGCGAAAAAAATATAAACCAAGAGCAAGTGATAGATTCACAGCCAGGAGTTAATCAAGTGAATGATTCTAAAGATGAAAATGTAATATCACCAATCGAACCAGTATCAGAAGCACCTGAATTAATTGGTAATTTTGATCAAGAGATTTCTCCAGTTGAACCTGTTATTTCTGAAAATACAAATTCATTTTTGTTTGAACCAGAAGATGACAATGATATCACAATGAATCAAAATCCTTCTTCCTTAAATGAAACAGGACAGGTACCAGCTATCAATTCAATAATGGAAAAGAACGACGAGCATATAGAAAGTAATAACTTGGAAGAAAAAAATAATAATATTGAAATTTTTAATGTTCAAAAAGTAAGTGCAGAAGCTAAAAGTTTTGCTCAATCATTACAAGATAAAGGATATCAAGTAAGAATAGAAGAATATGATTTTGAAGATTTGTACCAAGTTGTATTAAAAGTAAGAAAGGACGTTTAGTCCTTTTTCATTTACCTAATATCAAAAATATGTTATATTAAAAACATATAATATAGGTGATGACATGAATCTAAAATATAAAAAAGTTTTAAAATATGTTTTGATTTCTTTGGTAATTATAATAACATGTTATTTTGTTTTTAATTTTGTAAGAGTTAAAACAGCTAAGGTTAATATTATTTTAAAAAAAGACTTAACAGTTGAGTTTGCCAGTAATATTCATGTATCGGATATGATTAAAAACATGAATGGTACAATAAAAAACGACTATAAAATAGATACTACAAAATTAGGAACAAAAAAAATAAAATTTAATTTTACAAATGATGATGGCATAACAATTCCTTATTCCTATGATATAACAATAAAGGATACAACAGAACCATTAATATGGTTAGGAAATACTTACTATGTTACAACAGGTTCAAATATTCAATTAACTGATAAAATATTATGCGGTGATAATTATGATAATAAACCTATTTGTAAAATTGAGGGGGATTATGATTTAAATCAAGCAGGAAGCTATGATTTAGTTTTTGAAGCAACAGATAAAAATGGCAATATAAATACTAAGGAATTTACTTTAGTTGTAGAAGATCCTCATAATAATCAATCAAATGAAAAAAATCATCCAAATATTTATACTGAATTTGAAGATGTTATGAAAACATATAAAACGAAAAATACTAAAATAGGAATTGATATATCTAGTTTTCAAGGAAAAGTTGATTTTAAAAAATTGAAAGAATCAGGCGTAGAATTTGTGATGATTAGGGTTGGTGGAACAAGAGGAATTGATACAGACTATTTTATTGATGAGCAATTTGAAAATAATATTATTAATGCCAATAAGTATGGTATAGATGCCGGAGTTTATTTTTATTCATATGCTAATTCTATAGAAAGTGCAAAAAAAGATGCAAAATGGGTTTTAAAAAAAATCGAAGACTATAAAATTGATTTACCAATTGCATTTGACTGGGAAAATTGGAAGTATTATAATGATTATCATTTAAGTTTTTTTGGCTTAACTAGTATGGCAGAATCATTTGTAGATGTTATAGAAGATGCTGGATATCAGGGAATGATTTATAGTAGTAAAACATATTTAGAAAATATATGGTTACCTTCTAATAAAGATATTTGGTTAGCACATTATACTGATAAAACAAATTATCAAGGTTCTTATCGTATGTGGCAAATGTGTGAAAATGGGAGAGTTTCAGGAATTTCTAATGCTGTTGATATTGATATTTTATATTTAGATAATGACTAGTTGGAATGTTTTGATTATGATTATCTAAGTTTTGTCAAATTGTAAAAATTATGATATTATAATCACGA
>CAMBYP010000058.1 GCA_945872435.1 uncultured Mycoplasmatota bacterium | reverse complement strand
GGATATGTATATGATAACGCTGGAAATAAAACATTATGTGCAGCCAATCAAACAGTAAAAATCGATAAAAAAGCTCCTACATGTACTGTATCAGGAGGAAGTAGTTCTTGGACTAGTGGCACTAGAACAATAACAGGAACGTGCAGTGATACTGGAGGATCCGGATGTAAAGGAAATATATCATATACATATAATGCAGCAAATAATACAAACTGGGTATTATCGAATGCAGGAGCAGCCGGAGCAGGAAATGGTGGATATGTATATGATAACGCTGGAAATAAAACAGCATGTGCTGCCAATCAAACAGTAAAAATAGATAAAAAAGCACCAACTTGTTCTACGAGTGGTGGAAGCAGTTCTTGGACGAATGGATCTAGAACATTAACAGGAACGTGTAGTGATGATGGTTCAGGTTGTAAAGGGAATGCATCACAATATTATAACGATGAGAGAAATGGAAATTATTCACCAGGTAGCGTCTCAGATAATGTTGGTCACTCTGTATCTTGTCCAACAAATCCTGTAAAAATAGATAAAACAAAACCATATACTCCATTATTGCTGAGTGTTTCTTATTCTCAACCATATTATACATTTAGTTGTTCTACAACTAGTAAAACTCAAGGCAACGTTAGTTGTACTTTGACTACAAAAAAATATTATTGTTCTGGGTGGGTAGATTTAAACTACCAATTATATGGTGATACTGCAGGAAAATATAATACAGGATATACTTTACAATATCAATTCACATGTACTGGTACGAATTGTTATTCTCAAGACGGAAGTAATCCAGAAAGATATGGTAATATTACAACATGGACAAATATGCAATATGGATTAAGTCAATTTTCATCATATGCAGGACGTGCCGGTTGGGAAGGACAAGTTAGTGAATCCGTTTTATATTTAAGATTAGTTGATGGAGCAGGAAATATATCAGGAACGTTTACATTTAAATCTAGATGGTGTGTATAATGGAGGTATTCAAATATGAAAATAAATAAAAAAATAGTATTTATATTTGTTGTTTTAGTATCAATAATTGTCATTGCAGGTATTTATATATTTATGCTTTCTAAAAATGATTCTAAAAAAGAAACAAAGCCAACTGAAACACCAATAAAATTAACAAGTGAGCAAAAAGAAGCTTATGCTTTAGAAACTGCTAAAAATAATTCGCCAGAACAAAGCCAAGAATATAAAGTGATTGAAAAAAAAGAAAGGAAAAATAAAGAGATAGAATATATTTTAGAAAACACAGTAACGGGTGAGAGAGAAACTTATGTGGTTGAAGAGGATGGCTCTATATATTTAGAAATTAAAACTAATATATTTTCTGGAACAGAAGATCAATAAAAAGAGAAAAAATCTCTTTTTTTATTACATAATTATTTTTTTTATTTGTTCAATTCCAGACTTTTCTAATCTAGAAATTTGGGCTTGGCTGATTTGAAGTTCATTTGCTAGTTCCATTTGAGTTTTACCAATAAAGTATCTAGAAGTTAATACATATTTTTCTTTTTCTTTTAATTTTTGTATAGCATCATAAAGAGCAATTTTGATTTCTGGGGAATACGTCGTTCCTTTTTTATCTTCTAGTTGATCTTCTAGATAAATAGTATCGCCACCATCGTTATAAATTGGTTCAAACATAGATACAGCCTCTTTTAAGGAATTTAATGCATTGCTTACTTCATATTCTGTTAGATTTAATTCATGTGCGATTTTAGAAATAGGGGGTTCTTTTCCATAAAGATTTGTTAATTCTTCTTTTTTCTTTAGTGCTTTATAAGCAATATCTTTAATGCTTCTGGCTATTCTAACACTATTATTATCCCGTAAATATCTTTTAATTTCTCCTAATATCATAGGAACACTATAAGTAGAAAACTTTACATCATAAGATAAATCAAAATGTTCAATGGCTTTAATTAAGCCAATGCATCCAACTTGAAATAAATCATCCATATTATCAACTCGATGATTAAATTTTTTTAAAATACTCAGTACTAACTTTAAATTTCCCTGGATAAGTTGTTCTTTTGCCATTTGATTGCCTTCTTGGAATTGGCGAAATAGTACAACCATTTCCTCATTGGTTAAAACTTTAATATTCGCAGTATTCACGCCACAAATTTCTACTTTATGACGTGCCATAATTTCTCCTTTCTAATTACATATTGAACAAAAACCATATATATATTCAAAAACGTCTATTTTTTTCTTTTAAACATAAAATAGATTAGGTGATCATATGCGTTTATCTGATCTTCAAAATAAAGATGTGGTAAATATTATTGATGGGAAATTAGTTGGAAATATTATTGATATCATGATTAACTCAAGTAATGGAATTATGGAAAGCTTAATTATTGAAAAAAGTAAATTTTTTGTTTCTTTATTCTCAAATAAGAATGAAATAGAAATTAAATGGAATCAAATTGAAAAAATTGGAGAAGATGTGATATTAGTTCGTATCAATTTATGATATAATGGAATAGGTGATAAAAATGGCATTAAAGACATCTGTAAAGAATAATGATACATTAGATGAATTGTTAAAAAAATATAATTTGGAATTAGTAATAGAACCAAAAACTCAAAAAGAAAATAAAAAAGAAAAAAAATAGAAAGTGGTGTATATATGAAAATATTATTGCATTCAGATAAAATGAAAGAAGTAGAAAAAAGTGGGGTAGGAAGAGCAATTGTTCATCAACAAGAAGCATTAAAGTTAAACCACGTAGAATATACTTTAAATCCTAAAGATGATTATGATATTATTCATATTAATACTATTTTCCCAGAATCTTATTTAATGGGAAAAAAGGCAAAAAAATTGGGTAAAAAAGTAATTTTTCATGCCCATTCAACTGAAGAAGACTTTAGAAATTCCTTTATTTTATCAAACCAAGTAGCACCGCTTTTTAAAACATGGTTAAAAAAGTTATACTCATCAGCTGATTATATTATTACTCCAACACCTTATTCTAAAAAATTATTAGAAAACTATGATTTAAGGAAACCTATTGTAGCAATTTCTAATGGAATTGATTTAAAATTTTATCAAAAAGGTGAAAATGATAGAAAAGAGTTTAGAGAACGTTTTGGTTTTAAGGAAACAGATAAGGTTATTATGAGTGTAGGGCTTTTTTTAGAGAGAAAAGGAATTACAGAATTTGTAGAATTAGCACGTCGTATGCCTGAATATCAATTTATATGGTTTGGTTATACAAATTTAAATACAGTTCCTTCATCAGTCAAAGAAGCAGTGACTACAAAATTAGATAATTTACATTTTCCAGGTTATTTATCACGTGAGGAATTAAAAAAAGCTTATTTTGGTGCAGATTTATTTTTATTTATGACACATGAAGAAACAGAAGGAATTGTCTTATTAGAAGCATTAGCTTGTAAAATACCTACATTAATTCGTGATATTCCAATTTATGAAGGATGGTTTGAAGATGGTAAAAATATTTATAAGGCAGTTACTACCGATGAATTTCAAGATAAAATTAAAAAGATTGTAGAACATCAATTACCAAATGTAACAGAAGTAGGATATTTAGAAGCGAAAAAAAGAGATATTAAGGAAATTGGAAAACAATTAAAAGAAGTTTATGAAAAAGTAATGGAATTAGACACAGTAGAAAATAAA
>CAMBYP010000057.1 GCA_945872435.1 uncultured Mycoplasmatota bacterium | reverse complement strand
TGGGGTTCACTTCAATAGTTAGTTTTTTATTATAAAAAAGGTAATAAATAGAAAAAGTAAATAATTACTTATAAAAAATAGTTATTTCTATAATTCTATTTTCTGTGAGTAATATAACATATTATTTTTTTGAAGGGATTAAAAGATTATGAATATAGTTAAGAGTAAAAAACAAAAAAGAAATATTTCAAAATTATAATATCGTTGCTTATTATAATGATTGTTTTGGTAATGTTAAATATTATGAGAGAATATTTAACCGTTTCTAAGCTCCTTGAACTTAATTGGAATATTACTATCCCAAGTGATTTAAAGGAAGAATATTATATAGATACAGGTTCTAGTTTTCATGGTGATGGTGAAAGATATTCAATATTTTCTGGTTCGAAGCTTATTATGAATTTTAACAATCAAAAAGATAAAAAATTAGAACAGAAAGTTTATAAATTAAATAAAAAGCTAAATATTCCGAAAGAAAATCAAATTGATTTTGCTCATGAATATGTTTGGAAAAAAATTGTCAATCGTAATGATGAAAGAGATGAGTTATATATTATTTATGATTGTGAATTAAATAAATATTATTTTTACGAACTTTTTGTTTGAACATATTTTTTAAAATGTTGGTTCGGTATAAAATAAACGAGTAACATAGAAATAGCAAACAATGAAATCAATTTTGATGATAAATAGTAATTAAGAAGGGTGGTTATATAGTATGAAAAAAGAAAAAATATTTAGAATTTTAACGTTTATATTTATGATTGTAACTTTTATAGGAGCAGGTTATGTATTATATAATAAAGGTCAAGTAAACGCAGGATATGCTGTGATTCCAAGCTTATTTTGTGCTATATTTTCTCAATTAGCGGTTTATGAAAAATTTAAGAAAGAAAAATAGCAAATTTGTTTTATAACGAGAAAATGAAATAGTTAGAAGAACGAAAAAAAACGAAACATACAGAAGAAGAAATACTAGTCTATTTTTTTAAGATAGAATCATTTTGTGAAATCATGGCTATTCATATGAACGATTGATAATGATAAGTTACTATTTATAATCGAAATAAGTTATAATTCATTATTATTACTTTGTGAATAAGAAAAAAAATGTTATAATATTTACTGTATAGAATGATATTTTTATGCTCATGAAATGTAATATAAATAAGGAGAAGATAATATGAAATATTCAAAAGAAATTGAAAATATGTGTTCAGTAAAATGTGGAGCAAGTCATGGATGTGCCCCAATTCCTGAAGAGGGTAAATGGGTATATTCAAAAGAAATTAAGGATATTTCTGGACTAACTCATGGTATTGGATGGTGTGCACCGCAACAAGGAGCATGTAAGTTAACTTTAAATATAAAAGATGGAATTATTGAAGAAGCATTAATTGAAACATTGGGATGTTCTGGTATGACACATTCAGCAGCTATGGCCTCAGAAGCTTTGGTAGGTAAAACTTTATTAGAAGCTTTAAATACTGATTTAGTTTGTGATGCGATTAATACTGCGATGCGTGAATTATTTTTACAAATTGTTTATGGTCGTAGTCAATCTGCTTTTTCAGAGGGTGGATTACCAATAGGAGCAGGATTAGAAGATTTAGGAAAAGGTACTAGATCACAAGTTGGAACATGTTATTCTACCAAATTAAAAGGTCCTCGTTATTTAGAATTAGCAGAAGGTTATGTGATGCAACTAGGCTTGGATGAAAATAATGAAATCATAGGATACGAATATGTAAATATGGGCTTATTTATGAATGCGATTAAAAAGGGTGAAGACCCTATGGCAGCACTTGATAAAGCGAAAGGGACTTATGGACGATATCAAGAAGCAGTAAAATATATCGATCCAAGAGAAGAATAGGAGGAAAGAAAAATGGCATTATTTGAAAGTTATGAAAGACGTATTGGTAAAATTAATGAAGTATTAAATTCATATGGAATTTCTTCTCTTGAAGAAGCAAAAAAGATAGTTGATGATTTAGGGGTTGATGTTTATAGTATTGTGAAAGGAATTCAACCTATTTGTTTCGAAAATGCTTGCTGGGCTTATATTGTTGGAGCAGCAATTGCTATTAAAAAAGAAAACAGTGAAGCATGCGAAGTAGCTAAAGCAATAGGTGAAGGTCTACAAGCTTTTTGTATTCCAGGTTCTGTTGCAGATGATAGAAAAGTAGGTTTAGGTCATGGTAATTTAGCAGCTATGCTTTTAAGTGAAGATACAAAATGTTTTGCCTTTTTAGCGGGACATGAAAGTTTTGCAGCAGCTGAAGGTGCAATCGGTATTGCGAGAAATGCGAATAAAGCGAGAAAAGAACCATTACGTGTTATTTTAAATGGTTTAGGTAAAGACGCTGCTAAAATTATTTCAAGAATCAATGGATTTACATATATAGAAACATCGTTTGACTATTATACAGGTAAATTAACTGTTGTATCTAAAACTCCATATTCTAATGGTGAAAGAGCTTTAGTTCATTGCTATGGAGCAGATGATGTACGTGAAGGTGTTGCTATCATGCACCATGAGGGAGTTGATGTTTCAATTACAGGAAATTCAACAAATCCAACACGTTTCCAACATCCTGTTGCTGGTACTTATAAAAAAGAATGTATAGAACAGGGTAAAAAATATTTTTCAGTTGCCAGTGGTGGAGGAACAGGTCGTACATTACATCCGGATAATATGGCTGCAGGACCTGCTTCATATGGCATGACAGATACAATGGGAAGAATGCATTCCGATGCTCAATTTGCTGGTTCTTCATCTGTTCCAGCACATGTAGAAATGATGGGACTAATTGGTATGGGTAACAATCCAATGGTTGGTGCTAGTGTTGCCGTTGCTGTTGCAATCTCAGAAGCTATGAAAAATTATTAGGAGAAATACTATGGAATATTTATGGTTCATTTATTGGGGACTTTTGTTATTTAGTTTTATTTTTGGAATCGTTGTAATCATTAAAAAAATAAAACTACAGGTGTGTTGGAAAGTTTGCTATCTTTGATCACACCATTATAGGCTTTTATATTTGCATTAAAAAGAGATTATTTATCTATTGAATATAGTCAAAATGAAATAAAGTTTTTATATGATCAAGTGATTGACGGTAATGTAGAAGCTATTTTGATTGTGCTACTATTTATCATTTTATTTTTAGTATTGATTTATAATTTATTTCTTTTTAAGAAGAAACATTAATTAAAAAAGTTAAAAATATTCAATAAATTGTGGTATACTGGTAGTACTCTGAAAATGAATTATATATTTTGATAGTTAGGGGAGTATGACATGATTAATCAAGATAAAAATTTAAAAGTTGCATTAATTACTAAAGATGGACAGTTTTTTGCGTATTACGATGGAGAAATACGTGATAAAGACGGTGAAGTGTACGACATGCATCATGATGTTCTTTATGGAGCAATTCATAAAGATTTTTCTGAAAATAGAAGATTAGTTAAGAAATCAAAAAAGTGTCAAGGACAGAATATGGAACTGATTCATTTGATGTTAGATCAACAATTCTGTGTGATTTATGATACTACAAATTATCATAATTATAGACCATATAAAGATCATACTGGTGTGATGATGTTACCATCTCATCCAAAACAATTATCTCGTGCACAACAAATTACATTGTTAAAACTTTCGAAAGAAATGCCAATGAATTTGGACCATATAAGATATGATGAAAATAACCACTTACCGTTTGTTACTTATGACATGTTACAAGTATCATATCGAAATAAAAAAGGAGAAGCTGTT
>CAMBYP010000056.1 GCA_945872435.1 uncultured Mycoplasmatota bacterium | reverse complement strand
TTGTTATAACTATCTGTTTTTTTGTTGATGAAAATAAAAAAAACATGATATAATATGAACAGAATGTGAGGTAGTTATGACAGATACAAAAAAACAATGGGTACTTGCTTTAGTCATTTTATTGGTATTTATATTGCTATGGATTTTTCTTTATTTTATGATGAGAAAACCAGTAGAAAAACAGTATGATAATGTAAGTCAAGTAACTTTTGAAACCAGACTTAAAAATATTTCTACTGATATTCAAGGTGAAAAGCAAGATGATTATACAAAATATGCAATAGATGAACATAGTGAAGTTTATGTGAATTATAAAAATAATAATATTTCAAAATTATTGCTTGTTTTTGATTACGATAATTATGAAGAGGAAAAAGCAAAAGGAATACTTCAAGAAATGATTGATATTTGTATTCCAAAATTTGAACAGAATGAAGAAGTAGCAACAACTTTAATGGACTTAAAGGGAAAAGAAAATCAATTGGTTGCTAATGATATGGTATTTGATAATATAGAATTTTTTTCTAGAATTGATCGTGAAAAAAATAAAATTGTATTTTATATTTATTATTTAGATAATGAATAATTGGGGAGGATTATATGGATTTAGTTATATTTATTGTTTTAGCACTTGTTATTGTTTTGATTTTTAAATCATTTGATAGTTTTGTTTATTTTTTTGCAATGATAGATATTTTATTAAGAATTTTGGATTTTTTAAAGCAGTTAATAAATATCCCAGAGTTTACATCTTTTTTGAATCAGTATGTACCAACTAGTATTCTTAGTATGATTAATCATTATTCAAGTGGTGTATTTAATCAAATATTAACATGGGGTTATTTAATTTGTTTTGTGGTATTTGAAGTATATTTAGTAAAATATTTTATGAAGTTAAGAAAAAGGAGATAATTATGAAAAAGGGTTTTACTTTAGTTGAATTATTAGCGACGATTACAATACTAGGAATTATTGCATTATTATTAACACCGACTGTAACAGGAGTGATTTCTAGTTTTAAATCAGATGCTTCGGAAGATCAAAAAAAGACTATTATTTCTGCAGCAAAATTATGGATTAGTGATAATCGTTTAAAGGCTCCGACAACTGAGGGTACTGTATTTTGTGTGCAAATAGCGGCATTAAAAAAAGGATATTTAGATGATGATTTAAGAGATCCAAAAACAAAACAAAAAATTCCTGATACAGCAGGAGTTAGAGTTACAATGAAGAATAATACATTGGTTTATACTTATGTTGGTTCATGTTAGAAGAATACAAATGTATTCTTTTTTTGTTCCAAACATTTGTTTGTTATGATATAATGAAAAGGGTGATAACATGTATTCATATTTGACAGGAATTATAAAAGAAATAGAAAGTAGTTATATTGTAATTGATAATCACGGAATAGGTTATTTAATTTATACAGCAAATCCATATCAATTTCATGAAGAAGAGGAAGTAAAGATTTATGTTTATCAACAAATTCGTGAGGATGAAAATACTTTATATGGATTTAAAACAAAAGAAGAAAAAGATTTGTTTTTACAGTTAATACAAGTAAAAGGACTAGGATGTAAAATGGCTCTTCCAATGTTAGCGACAGGTTCTATTGAGGGAATACAAGATGCGATTGAAAGAGAAAATGTTTTGTATTTAAAAAAATTTCCAAAAATTGGTGATAAGGTAGCAAGACAAATTATTTTAGATTTAAAAGGAAAATTAACAACTACTGCAACTGGTGAAAAAGTAACAGAGAAATTTACAGAGTTAGTTGAAGTTTTAAAAGGTTTGGGGTATAAGCAGCCAGATGTAAAGAGGGTTTTGCCACAAATTGATAGTACATTACCATTAGAAGATCAAATTAAAGAGGCATTAAAATTAATGCTAAAATAGGAGGCATATATGGAAGATAGAATTGTAACACAAGATAAATTACCAGAAGATAATTTTGAAAAAACGATTCGACCTGAACGCATTGATGATTATGTAGGGCAAGGAGAAGTAAAAGAAAATTTAGAAATTTTTATTAAAGCTGCAAAAATGAGAGAAGAGCCTTTAGATCATGTATTGTTATATGGCCCTCCAGGACTTGGAAAGACAACGCTTTCTTATATTATTGCGAATGAATTAGGTAGTAATATTAAAACGGCTTCTGGTCCATCAATTGAAAAAAGTGGAGATTTAGCAGCAATTCTTTCCACGTTGGAACCAGGGGATGTTCTTTTTATTGATGAAATTCATCGTATGCCTCGTTTTATTGAAGAGATATTGTATCCTGCAATGGAAGATTTTACTTTAGATATTATTGTAGGGGAAGGTTCTACAAGTCGTAATATTAAAATAGATTTACCACCATTTACATTAGTAGGAGCTACTACGAGGGCAGGTGACTTGTCTGATCCATTACGTGATCGTTTTGGTATTATTTCAAAGTTAAATTATTATACTGTTGAAGAATTAACAAAAATTGTAAAAAGAACTGGTCGTGTTTTAGAGTGTGAAATTGAAGAAGATGCGGCAATTGAACTTGCTACACGTAGTCGTGGAACTCCACGTATTGCGAATCGTTTATTTCGTCGTGTACGTGACTTTGCTCTTGTTATGGGAAATGGAACAATTGATTTGGATATTACAAAATATGCATTAGATAAATTGAAAGTAGACAGTTTAGGGCTTGATAATACTGACTATAATTTATTAAAATCTATTATTGAAAAATTTAATGGCGGACCTGTTGGAATTGAAGCGATTGCTTCATCTATCGGAGAAGAACGTGGTACTATAGAGGATGTATATGAACCTTATTTATTGCAAACAGGCTTATTAAAAAGGACTAGTAGAGGTAGAATGGCTACAAAAAAAGCATATGACCATTTAAATATACCTTATCCAGAAAAGGGTGAATAAATGAAACCTGTAATTGTAATACTAGGTCCTACTGCAGTAGGAAAAACAAAATTAAGTATAGAACTTGCTAAAAAATTTCATGGGGAAATTATTAATGTAGATAGTACTCAAGTATATCAAGACTTAAATATTGCTACAGCAAAAGTGACCGAAGAAGAAAAAGAAGGAATTGTTCACCATCTTTTTGATATAAAAAAAATCACAGAAGACTATAGTGTTGGTGATTACCAAAAAGATGCGCGAAAGATTATTGATGATTGTTTGGCGCGAAATAAGCTGCCAATTTTAGTAGGTGGTACAGGTTTGTATATAAAAGCTGCCATTTATGATTATCAATTTTTACCAACTAGTTATAAAGGAGATTATACTAGCTTTACAAATGAAGAATTATATGATCAGTTGTTAAAAATAGCCCCTAATACTCAAATTCATTTTAATAATAGAAAAAGAATCGAAAGAGCTTTGGATTATTATCATGAGACTAAAAAAGTATTAGAAGAACAAGAAAAAACAGATAAAATGTTATATCCAACCATTTTTATTGGACTTACTTGTGACCGTAATATTCTTTATGAACGTATTAATCATAGAGTTGACGTTATGGTTCAAGAAGGATTACTAGAAGAAGCAAAAAAGATTTATGATTCTAATATTCGTACAAAAGCAGTTATGACACCAATAGGGTATAAAGAATTATTTCCTTATTTTGAAGGCAAAGAAAATCTTACATCTTGCTTAGAACAAATAAAGAAAAGTAGTAGACATTATGCAAAAAGACAGTATACTTTTTTTCATCATCAATTACCTGTACAGTGGATAACTGTAAATTTTGATCATTTTTCCAAAACAGTTGATGAAGCAATATCAATAATAAATAGAAAGTTGGATTATAATACCT
>CAMBYP010000055.1 GCA_945872435.1 uncultured Mycoplasmatota bacterium | reverse complement strand
AGAAGAATTAATCTTCTATTTTTTCAAACATACTCGCTGGTTGTCCACAAATTGGACAAATATAATCTTCTGGTAATTTGTCCCCTTCATAAATGTAACCGCATATTTTACATCTCCATCTCGTTTTTGAAGATGTTTTTACTTCTTCTTGATATGTTGGAGCGTTTTTAGGAGAAGTTCCCTTCTTTACTGTTTGATAATATGAATATGTCATACTTGACACATCATTAATTACCTCGCCATCAATTACTTCACCAATAATTACAATGTGGGTACCTACGTCCATAGTATTTACTACTTTACAAGACAATCTACTATTCATTCCCTCTTTTAAATAAAAGTTTCCTAAGGTATCTAAATTGGTTTGAAATGATTCAAATTTATTGTGGTCTTTACTACTTTGAAAACCAAATGTTGCAATCACATTCATGTCAACATTCTCTGTTAATGCAGTAACAGCAAATACTTTACTATTTAAAATAGTATTTGTTGTATCATTCT
Organism: uncultured Mycoplasmatota bacterium; assembly: GCA_945872435.1. Taxonomy (GTDB): domain Bacteria; phylum Bacillota_I; class Bacilli_A; order RF39; family UBA660; genus UMGS2016. The sequence continues at coordinate 3,480 of CAMBYP010000055.1, read as the reverse complement.
CTTTATTTAGTGTAATAGATACTTGCACTGGATTACTTGTTACTTGTAAAAGAGTATTCGCAATACAACCCGCATGGTGATTTTCATCATGACTTGATACTAAATATAATCCAGAACTAATTTTATATAATGATTTTTTATTTAACATAATTCCTCCTTATTTTTTTAAATTTTCTAAATGACTTTGATATTGTTGATATAATGATTCACTATTAAACAATATCTGATCTTCGGTCACAGTATAATTATAAGCATTTTCCTTTAAAAATTCAAAAATTGCAATATAATGATCAATGAATTCTATGGTATCATTTTTGGTATCAATCAAATGATTTTGCTCTTGTTTTAAAGCATCAGAAATAGAAGAATCTAACATCAATTCACGATATAAATTCTGATAATACACATCAACTTTCGTACTTTCTATTGCTTTCATAATTTCTTTATCACTTGTCATTGTAATCATTTGATTCATTGTAGTTTCTAAATCAGCTTTTTTCTGATTTAAATAAGAAATGGTATTTGGAAATTCTTTTCCATCTTCTTTTATAGTAGAGACTGTCAATAAATTTTTCAATTTTTCATCAGATAATAATGAAAGAACCTTTTTACTAACAGTTGCATAATCGTCTATATATTTTTTCATCGTTTTTTCTACAACTCTATATTTACCACTTGTATATATTTTAGAGTCTACATGGTCTTTCATAATATCCATGCTGCCAATTTTATTTGTTTCTTTTTTTAGTATTGATACTTGATAAGTTTTATAGCCAAAATAAGTTGCTCCACTCAATACAGAAATCAAAACTAGAACCCCCAAAATAATAAAAACTACTTTCTTATTTATCTTCATAACACTCTCCTCATAACCATTATATCATAAACCAACAGAAAAAGAAAATCACCATTTCTTTTCCTTTATTTTTATTGTTTTTTATGATAAAATGGAAAAAGGAGGTGAAAAAAATGTTTAAGAAATTAAATATTTTGGAAGACAGTGATAAACACCTAAGAATGAAAAGTAAAGAAGTAACATTTCCTCTTACAAAAGAAGATAAACAAACAATTCAACAAATTATTAAACATTTAACATATAGTCAAATTGAAGAATATTCTGAAAAATATGATTTAAGACCAGGTATGGGACTTGCTTTTCCTCAGCTTGGTAAAAATATTCGTATCATTGTAATTGTACATGAAGTAGATGATGAAGTATTTGATAATTATGTTATGATTAATCCAGTTATCATTTCTCATTCTGAAGAAATGATCGCTGTAGAAACTGGAGAAGGATGTTTAAGTGTAAATCGCGATGTTCCAGGACATGTTGCTAGATATGCAAGAGTTACAGTAGAGGGTTTTGATGAAAAAGGAAATAAAATTAGAGTCCGTGCTAGAGAAGATTTAGCACTTGCCTTTCAACATGAAATTGATCATTTAGATGGAATTTTATTTTATGATCGAATTAACAAAGATCATCCATTTTATTCGGAAGATGAAATTAGACTAATATAATAAAAGGGAGATTATTATGAAAACAAAAACAAAGTTCATACTACTTATTTTAGTAGCATGTATTTTATCTATTTTAATATATGAGAAAATTGAAAATGTAAAACCAGTAACTGAAACAGAAGATATTCTTGTATATCAAGAAAAATTAGAAAAAAAATTTACAACCAGTGAAGAAAATACAATTGACACCCCTAAAATTATCGTCAATCCTTATAATATTTCACCACTGACTGCTCTTATTATGTTTGAGACAAAAGATTTAACTGCTCCAACCGTTAAAATTGTTGGAAAAGATGAGAATACAACATTTGAAAAAACGTTCACACCTAATAAAAAACATATTTTACCAATTTATGGATTATACCCTGATAAAAATAACGAAATTATTATTACATTAAATGGAAAAGAATATACTTTTCATATTCAAACTGATAAATTACCAGAAGATTTTAAAACACCAACTGATGTGACTGCTGATAAAGAGAAATTAGATAACGAATTATACTTCGTAACTCCTTCTAGTTCAGGATATACTGCTGCTTATGATACGAATGGTGATGTTAGATGGTATCTTACGGAAAATATGATATGGGATATTAAAAGATTAAAAAATGGAAATATTATGCTTAGTAGTAATCGTTTAATCAATCCACCCTACTATACAACTGGATTAGTAGAAATGGATTTAACAGGTAAGATTTATTATGAATATGTATTACCTGGTGGATATCATCACGATGTTTTTGAATTAGACAATGGAAATTTATTAATTGCAAGTGACAATTTTGAAAGTGGAACTGTGGAAGATTATATTGTAGAAATGGAAAGAAATACTGGAAAAATTGTAAAAGAAATTGATTTAAAAGATATTTTACCTACTGATAAAGGTAGTAACCAAATGGCAAATGATTATGATTGGTTTCATAATAACTCTGTTTGGTATGATTCCCAAACCAATTCCATTACTTTATCTGGTAGACATAAAGATGCTGTAGTGAATATTGATTATAATAGTTTAGAATTAAATTGGATTATCGGAAGTCCTGATGGTTGGCCAAAAGAATATCAAAAATATTTCTTAAAACCAACTGGTGATGATTTTGAATGGCAATGGGCACAGCATGCTGCAATGATTTTACCTGATGGAAATGTATTTATTTTTGATAACGGAAATAATCGTTCTAAAGAAGAAAAAAATAGTATTTCTGCAAGTGATAATTATTCTAGAGGTGTTATTTATAAAATAAATCAAATTGATCATACCATTACCCAAGTATGGCAATATGGAAAAGAACGTGGTAGTGATTACTACTCTCCTTATATTTCCGATGTAGATTATTTAGATGAAAATCATTATTTAATTCATTCTGGAGGAATTAACACTGTAAATGGAAAACCAGGAAATGAACCTGCAGGATTAGAAAATGCTGACTCATTAAATTCTATTACTACTGAAATAAAAGATAATGAAGTTATATTTGAAATGAATTTGCCTACTAATAATTATCGTGCTGAAAAAATGAATTTATACGCAAATAATATCTTTAAATTAGGAAGTGGTAAACGTCTTGGTAGTATGGGAATAACAAAACAAGATGGGACAACAAAAAGTGTACTATTCGCTAAAAAAATGGATGAAACATATCGTAATCATGATATCAAAATCACAAAAGAAACAGATCGTTTAGTTGTTACTGGTACATTTAAAAAAGGTGATCAAGTAGAAATAATCTTAGATAGTATCTTTGATAAAAAAGCATATCATGTTGTTGTATCAAAACATCCATATACTGCTATGTGTGTTGATGTATTTAACGAAGATGAAAAGAAAAATGGAATTCAAGTTACAAAATATATTAACTCTGAAAATATTCACGGTAAAAAATATATTTACATTAAAATAAATGGCAAAATCTATAACACAAATCAATATGTTACTTTTTAAACCATTAAAAAACTAGC
>CAMBYP010000054.1 GCA_945872435.1 uncultured Mycoplasmatota bacterium | reverse complement strand
CAAAAAAAGCAACCGGAAAACCGATTGCCTTTTTGTTATCTTTCGGTTTCCCGTAGGATTTAGCACCACACCAATTGGTAGGTTGCTGGGTTTCACTGGGCCTATTCCCTCCACCACTCTTGATAAACATATTTGCTCTAACAACATTATATAACATTTTTATAAATTTGTAACTACATATTTTAATTCGTGATATAATAATTTTGGTGATAACATGTACATCAAGGGTTATAAAACATTTTTAAAAGGATTAAAAACATTAGAAAATAATTTAACTTTACAAGTAGGACAAACATATCATATTGATGAACCAATTGAATTTGAACACCGTGGTTTTCACTATTGTAAACGATTAGAAGATACCCTTCATTACTTTAAAAATTACGAAACTGATATTGATATTTGTGAAGTTACAGGTTTTGGTACAGTACTAGAAAGAGACCACGAATATTATGGATATTATGATATTTATGTCGCAAGTGATCTTAAAATAGAAAGATTATTAACCAAACAAGAAATATTAATCATGTATCGCAATTTAATTTTAAATTCAGTTTGTTCCGAGCAAAGAATTGCTAGATTTCTTACTTATTATCCAAACTTAACAGAAGAAGACTATCAATTTATGAATCCTCAAAATAAAAAGTTCAAACTTCGTTACTATTAAAAAAAATTCACTTCACTGTGAACTTTTTTAATAGTCATTTTCTAATTGAATCATACTTAGTGTTTTCTCATTTCCAGTAACCACTACTTCATAATCTTCTAACTTTTGATAATCATGTAATTGATTTTTTCTTAAATCATTGATTAACATTTGATAATGAAACTTAAAATCAGAACGATTCTTATCTTCTAATTCAATTTCTAATTCGTTTTGCTCATTATCAAAATCTTTTAATATGATTGGCTTCTGATAAATATCAGAATAATAAGAAACATCAATTTTCACTTGATTATCAGGTAGTGTATTTTCTGTTTTCATAGAATACTTCATACGATTATCATAAAAATGATAATCGATGATAGTCATACCATTTATAGTAACCATTTCCTGATAAGAACTCTTCTTATAACCTGTAGGTACTTCATCAATATATTTAAAACTCATCACCAAATCAACCGTTAAAAAAGACCCAATTACAAGACAAACAAGACCCACAATAATTCCATAGAAATATGGTTTTTTATTTGTAAAAATCATACGATATATCAAACTAGAAATATTAGATAAAAGACTAATACCACCAATACATAATAAAATAGGTCCTACAAAATAAATACCTTTTATCACTCCAAAAATTAAAAATACAAGTCCAACTCCAATTCCAAATTCCATCATCCAAATAGGAATTAGTACAAATAAAATAATCGCAACTTTCATAAGAGTAATAATCACAACACCAAGAGCATCAGTACCTTCTTTATGATTACTTTTTATAAGCTTCTTTTCTTCTTCTTTTTCCAATTCATCATTGTTCTTATCTAATTTTTTACTTTCTTTTTTTTTATTTGGTGTTACATATGGTTTAAACATCGCAACAAAAATAAATCCACAGAAAACTAAAAATACAATTCCTAATACAAACTCAAATAAAAAGGCAAACAATCCATGAAAAGGAATCGCAAACATCTCTAATACACTTTCTCCTAATTCAGCAATAATTTTAAAAGGAATACTTGCTACAAGACAAAGTAATAATGCGATAATTGCTTTAAATAATAATTCAAAAACAAATTCTATGGTAAGTTCTTGATCATTTTCACGTACTTGCTCCATCACTTTTTTTGTTGCTTTACTAGCTTTTTCCGCACCCTTTTTAATAAAATCATCAAAATCTTCTCCTAATTTTTTACAAGATGCTTCAAACTCATCTTTACTTTCCTCATTATAATTTGGATTAATTTTATATGCACTTAATATTTCATTTACTAAATCATCAATCTTACCAAAATCAGAAATAGCCTCTTTTTCCGTTTTCCCGTGTTTTACTTTTTCATCAATAATATCATTATATTCATTCATAATATCTTTAATCTCTGATTCATTTAATACCGATAATTTCTTTTCTAATTCACTTAAAAACTTCTTCTTTGTCATATTATTTTTCACACTCCTCAACAAATCTATTTACACTTTCTTGAAAACTTTGCCAACTCGTTAATAACTCATTCATTCTCTCTTCACCTAATACAGTTAACTTATAATACTTTCTAGATGGTCCCTCCGTAGATTCTACTAAATAAGTTTCAAAATATTTCTCATTCGTTAATCTTTTTAATAACGGATAAATTGTTCCATCATTAATATCTACTACTTTAGAAACTTCTTCCATTAATTCATAACCATACATATCTTTTTTATGAACAGACAATAATACAATGAGTTCTAACACTCCTTTCTTAAATTGAATATTCATATGTCACCTCACTATAAGTCTATACCTACTACCTGTTATTGTCAAGTACTAAATAAAAAATAATATTATTTTGATAACAATTGATTCAAATACTTTTGATGATAATAAGTATTTCCTAAGTCAAGATAAGATTGAAAACAAGTTTTAGTTTGCAGGATTTCAATCTTATCTATATTTTTCTGTTTCATTTTATTTATTTTTGTTCTTTGACGATAAATGGTATCTCTAACCGGTATCATAAGTACCTTCCCACTATTTAAAACAACATAGTTCCATTTACAAAACAAAATAAATTTTTCTATCCTTATTATTTTTGTTTTCTTTAAATTCATAATAATTCCTAATTTTTCAGCTAATTTTTGATAATGGTTCAATATTATCTTTCCTTCTTCTTTGGTATTAATTAAAAAAATACTATCATCCATAAATCTAACAATTGGATATTGATTCGCTATAAAATGATCTAATTGATTTGGTAACTTCAAAGCTTCTTTTTGTGCAATTTCACACCCTAATGGTAATCCCTCTTTTATAAATAATCTTCTATTACTTTGATTGTATGAGAATTAAAAATATATTTCGTATGAATTTTTTTAATTGCTTCATGACTACAATTAGGGAAAAATTTAGAAAAATCAATTGTTACTGCATAACCTTCTAATCCATTTTTTAAATACCAAGAATATAATTTAGTATGTACCCTTTTCATAGCAAAATGAAATCCTTTATTTCTTATACTAGCACCATTATCATAAATAAAATGTGGATAATAAATTGGTGATAATATTTCATTTGCGATTACTTTATGAACTAATCTATCTTTTATATGTGGTGCATCAATAATTCTCACTTTTCCTCTTTCATGAATCGTAAATTGATAAATATTTCCTACTTTATAACAATTACTTTTTATATTCTTACATGTAGTAGCAACTATCGTAAACATATGTAACTTAAAATACTGTGTTGATTTTTTAAAACCAACTCCTTTCGTACATTTATCTCCATAGTACATTACTTTATGAAAACAAAAAGCTTGTTCAAGATTACCATATTTCCTACTTCTTTCCAATACTTTCCTATCTCTTTTTGCTTTTCTTCTTTGATATCTTATTTCTTTTCTTTCTTCACTTGTCATAGATTTTACCTACTCTTTTATATATCAATTAATACCATAATCCAATGCATACTTCCAGTTACTGATAATAAACTTTATCTAAAAAAGGAACTACACTTGTAGTTCCAAAGATTCATGTATAACCAATATCGTTTATTTTAATTGTTACAAAGTTTTGTCTATGAAATTTACCCAAATAAACAAATGATAAACCATGCAAACAGCGTCCAAACAAAAGCATCATGAATCATATTCGAGATAATTATCTCAAGGAAAACAAATCCTTTCTTTTAAAAGCAGTATAGAAAGTTATATATAAAACATTTCCCTTTTACCTGTTCTACTTTATCATAGAAATCTGGCGCTACACCAAAGGTACAGTTCGCATTAAAGTTATTCCAATCACCATTCGAATTCACATTGTAGAAATTGTTACTATTGTTAGAATTGGCCGAGCGCGTGACAAACACCTAAACATTGTTCAGGCATACAATC
>CAMBYP010000053.1 GCA_945872435.1 uncultured Mycoplasmatota bacterium | reverse complement strand
CTAGGGTTTAAATAAATATCTTTTTACTGTCTACTTTCTATTGACAAGTTCAAATATTCATATCTTTAAATTTGTAAATCCATTTTCATTTGTTTCTGATTTGTCATTTGCACAATATGAAAAACTTCTTCATAATCTTTTACTGGATAAAACTTAATTTGTTTTCGAACTTCTACTGGAATTTCATCCAAATCCCTTAAATTATCTTTTGGAATAATAATTTTCGTAATTCCATTTCTTGCAGCACCCACTGCTTTTTCTTTTAATCCACCAATTGGTAGCACTTCACCTCTTAATGTAATTTCTCCTGTCATTGCTAATTTTTCACTAACTGGTTGATTTGTAAAAGAACTAATTAATGCTGTTGTTAATGTAATACCAGCACTTGGCCCATCTTTTTTAATTGCTCCTTCTGGGACATGAATATGAATATCATTTTTTTCTAAAAGAACTGGATCAATTTCAAATAATGAAGCCCTAGATTTAATATAGGAAAGAGCAATTCTAGCACTTTCTTTCATCACATCACCTAAAGATCCAGTTAAAACTAAATTTCCATTTCCTTTAAAATAGGTAACTTCAATCGGAAGGGTATCCCCACCATAATTTGTATAAGCAAGTCCATTCACTACCCCTACTTGCCTTTTTTCTATTTTAGAAAATAAATATTTTTCACTTCCCAAATATTGATATATCATTTGATTATCTACAACATAAACATCTTCTACTGTTCTAGTCGTTACCATTTTAGTTACAATTTTTCGAACAATTGTTGAAAGTTGTCTTTCTAATTCACGAACTCCTGCTTCTTTTGTAAAACCACGAATAATTTTTAAAATCATCGCATCGCTAATTTTAATTTTGTTGCGATGAATACCATGTTTTTTACAAATGTTTTTTAGTAAATATTTCTTAGCAATATCTACTTTTTCGTATTCCGTATATCCCGATAATTCTACAATTTCTAAACGATCTTTTAATGCTTCTGGAATTTGTTCCATATAATTAGCCGTTAAAATAAACATAACATGTGATAAATCATATTCTTCTTCTAAATAATTATCGACAAACGTTTTATTTTGTTCTGGATCTAATACTTCTAATAAACTACTGGCAGGATCTCCTCTATAATTACTATTTAATTTATCAATTTCATCAATTAAAAATAAAGGATTACAGCTTTTCGCTTTCTTCATAGAAGTAATAATTCTTCCTGGACTAGCACCAACATAAGTTCTTCTATGACCAATGATTTCAGCCTCATCACTAACCCCACCTACAGAAATCTTTACAAAATTTTTGTGAATGGCTTTTGCAATAGATATGGCAAGAGTGGTTTTTCCTACTCCAGGAGGACCCACTAAACAAATAATTGGTCCATTTAAAGACTTTGTCATTTGATTTACTGCCAAATATTCAATGATTCTATTTTTTACTTTATCTAATCCAGCATGTGATGCATCTAATCTTTTTCTTACCTCTATTAAATCCGTTTCATCTTCTGTATAAGTTTCAAAAGGAAGTGTTAAAAACCATTCAATATAAGTTTTTATAACACCTAACTCTGGACTCATTGGAGGTAATTGTTCATACTTTTTCATTTCTAAACGTAATTTTTCTTTTATTGATTCATTTGCTTTTAAATTTTCTATTTGTTCTTTTATTTTCTCATTTTCTTCTTCTAACTTTCCATCTTCTCCAAGTTCATGTTTTAAAGCTTTTATTTTCTCTTTTAAAATAAACTCTTTTTGAGTATGATCAATTTCTTTTTTTACTTTATTATCGATTTCTTTTTCTAATTCATACGCTTGTTCTCCACTATAAATATCTTCTAATATCATTTGCGTACGAAGTTTGGGATTACATTCATATAAATAAGATTGTAAACGATCAAAAGTAAGTGGTAAATGAGCTGCAATTAAATCTGTTACAACACTTAAATCGTGACTGGTTCTAATTTTTTCTACAACACTATTAGATACATATGGAATTAATTCTAAATAATGATCTAATTCTCTATTTAATTTTGCTGTTAAAATCGTTGTTTCCGCATCTTCTACTGGTGTTTCTATGTGGTGTTCAATGATAGCTTCAATCTCACTTGCTTGCTTCATATGAAGATATTCTTGAATACGAGCTCTTTCTTCCCCTTTCATAACAACTCTAATTTTTCCATTTGGTAATTCTACTTTATTCATAATACGAGCTATAACTCCTATTTTTGGTAATTCTTCAATAGATGGAGCTTCTTCAAATCGGTCATAACCACTTACTACTAAAACTTGATTATCATGAAATAACTCTGCTACATCAATAATATTTTTTGTATCTGTCTGTTCAAATTCAAATCGTACTTCTTGATTAGGAAGTAATATAAGCCCTCTTAATAAGATTACTGGCAAGCTTGATTTCATATAATTACCACCACCAAATTGTTATTTATTATATTATAAATCAAAAAAAATGTATAGTAATTTTTTACTCTTTTTTTAAAAATGTGTCAAATACTATCACAAAAAAATACTCAACAATTTTGTTGAGTATTTCTTATCCATGAACTACTTTTCCATTCGTTGATGTTGCGACCATCTTGTCAACTAGTGCACTATTCGTTCCATCATCATATACCGTTATTTTACCATTCTGAGCTGCATTTTGACCAAACATATTCGTATATGCTGTAATCGTTGAACCTTTTACTGTAAAACTTGTTGTTAAATTTGTACATCCTGCAAACATTGATGTTACATTTGTAACTCCATTCAAATCTAAATTACTTAAATTCAATGTTGTCAATGCTTGGTCTTGACTAAATAAGAAACTCATATTTGTCGCATTACTTGTATTAAATTGTTGGAAATCAACTGCTGTTAATCCCATTCTTCCTGCAAACATATTTGAAAAGTTTGTTACATTGACAGTATTTAAAAATCCAGATGTATTAATTGATTTTAAATTTCTATCCGCCATTCCTCCAAATAACCATGAACTATTTGGATTTGCTACTACTGGTTCTTGATCAATTCGATATACAAAATATGTTGTACTTCTCTGCCATCCTAATACTGTTCCATCATTATCTTTTGATAAATCAACTGTTGTATCTGATGCAAGTGGAGCCACATCTGAGAATTGTACATATGCTACATTACTTGGCAACCACCCGGTTTGATTTAAATTCAACAGTGTAATTCCATCTTTTAATACTCCTGCATGCGTAATCGTACTACTTCCAAATTCAGAAACCATTGTTTCTACCAAATCATAACCTGCTTTGGTTCCATCATCATATAATCGTAATCTTGCTGTCCCTGATTTAAAGTTACTTCCATCCACAAATGATGTATAATTTGTCATTTTTGAACTAATCGTAAATGAAACATCATTAGAAATTTTTGTATTTCTAAACATAGAACTAATATTAGTTACATTAGATGTATCCCAATTGGATAAATCTCCGATATTGGTTAAACTAGTTGCAAAACTAAACATATAATTCATATCTGTTACATTAGATGTATCCCAATTTGATATATCTCCAACACTTGTTAAATTAGAAGAACGCCAAAACATACCGCTCATATTTGTTACTTGGGATGTATTCCAACCTGATAAATCACCCACACTTGTTAAATTGACAGTATTAGAAAACATATCACTCATATTGGTTACTTGGGATGTATCCCAATTTGATATATCTCCAACACTTGTTAAATTAGAAGAATACATAAACATACCGTTCATATCTGTTACTTGGGATGTATCCCAATTTGATATATCTCCAACACTTGTTAAATTAGAAGAATACATAAACATACCGCTCATATTTGTTACTTGGGATGTATTCCAACCTGATAAGTCTCCGACACTAGTTAAACCAGATGCATCATAAAACATACAACTCATATTGGTTACTTGGGATGTATCCCAACTTGACAAATTTAAAGTTATTAATGCATTTTGTCCAAAAAACATAGAATTCATATCTGTTACTTGGGATGTATCCCAATTTGATATATCTCCAACACTTGTTAAATTAGAAGAATACATAAACATACCGCTCATATTTGTTACTTGGGATGTATTCCAACCTGATAAGTCTCC
>CAMBYP010000052.1 GCA_945872435.1 uncultured Mycoplasmatota bacterium | reverse complement strand
TGGAGCAAGTGACGGGAATCGAACCCGCGTCCTAGCCTTGGCAAGGCCATGTTCTACCATTGAACCACACCTGCATATATCCATTATATGAAATATTTTTCATTTTGTAAATATATTTTATAAAAAAAGAGAGAATGAATCTCTCTTGGGGGGTGTTATCAAGGTTTTGCCAAACCCACTATATTATATGTTTGATAATCTTGATTTGTATGTGTCATTAACTCTATGTGTCATAAATTTATTTAAAAAACATATAGTTTATTGTAAAGGAGGAATAAATTATGGAAACACTAAAAGTTTCAACAAAATCAAATCCAAATTCTGTGGCAGGAGCTCTTGCAAATGCGGTGAGAGAACATGATAATGTAGAAATACAAGCAATTGGTGCAGGTGCTTTGAATCAAGCAATTAAAGCAATTGCAATCGCAAGGGGATTTGTTGCTCCGTCTGGTAAAAATTTAGTTTGTATTCCAGCGTTTACAGATATTGTTATTGGTGAGGAAGAAAGAACTGCCATTAAATTAATTGTAGAAAGTAAATAACACTCATTTCTTGAGTGTTTTTATTATGTAAAATACATTTACAAATATATGTAAAATTTAGTATAATGTTTGAAGAAAGGGTGATGATATGTTTCGTAAACATTTTAATAATAAAAAAATTGATATTGAAAATGTTAACGGTGTGATTAGCTTAACAAATAAAATATTAAAAATTGCCTATATATTAATTGTCATTATAGGTATTTATGCGATTACTTTGATTGGTAAAGAATGGAATGTGAAAGGTTTTATTTTCACGGTACTACGTATTTTATCTCCATTGTTTATTGGTATTGTGGTTGCTTGGTTATTAAATCCAGCAGTAACATGGTTACAAAAAAGAGGAATAAGAAGAGGGCTTGGAACGACAGTTGTATATGTTGTAATGTTCAGTTTTTTATTTATTATTATGCAGGCAATTATTCCGATGTTAATAGAACAGATTAACGAGTTTGCGAAAACATTACCAAGTGTATTTAATTATGTGAAAATTGTGATTGATGATATATTTACAAGTATAGGAGAGCTTGCGAATGTAGATACCAAAAGTATTGAAAAAGATATTTTTCTTGAAATTGAAATGTTTGGAACAGGTTTAGCAAAAGGACTTCCACAAATGACAATTAATTTTGTTTCTTCTGTTTTTTCTGGAATTGTGGTTATATTAATTGGTTTAGTGATAGGTTTTTATTTCTTACTTACTTTTGACAATGCAGGAGATAGTATTTTTGAATTAGTTCCTAAAAAATTTCGTAAAGAGACAAAAGCGTTGTTTCGAACAGTAAATACTTCATTACAACGTTTTGTACAAGGTGCTTTAATAGATTGTACTGTTGTATTTATAATTACTAGTATGGGATTATGGATTGTAGGATTGAAAGCTCCGTTATTATTTGGATTATTTTGTGGAATTACTAATGTTATTCCATATGCAGGACCTTATATTGGAGGCTTTCCAGCAGTCATAGTAGGGTTTGCTCAAGATCCAATGGTTGGCTTTTTCACTTTACTTGTGATTATAGTAATTCAATTTGTAGAAGGAAATTTCTTCCAACCATTGATTATGAGTAAGACGACAAAATTACATCCTGTTACTATTATGGTAGGACTTTTGATATTCGGACATTTTTGGGGAATTCTAGGAATGGCAATATCAACACCAATTATTGCATCAATTAAATCAATTTTTATGTATTTTGATGAAAAATATGATATACTAGAAACATCTGAAAGCGATGAACAAGAGATATAGTTTATAAAATTTATTTGAAAGAGAGTCTATGGGTGGTGGAAATAGATAAATAAATTTATAAATTGCTCCTCTTTGAGTGTAAGAAAACTTACCGGGGCTACCCGTTATCTAAATGAAGAACAAATAGGATGGTACCGCGTAATTCGCTCCTAGATTTACGTGGTTTTTTTATGGAAAGGAAGAGAATATGAAAATAAAGGAAACAATTCCATATATTTTTTTGATTTGTGGTCGTGCTCGACATGGAAAAGATGAAATTGCAAAAATCATTAAAGAATATTATCATCAAAAAGATATGGATACAATGAATTTAAGGTATGCACACTACATTAAAGAATATGCGAAAAACATCACTGACTGGGATGGAAGTGAAGAAACAAAGCCTAGAGCATTACTTCAAATGCTGGGAACTGATATTATTAGAAAAAGAATTGACAAAGATTTGTTTATTCATAGAATGATTGATGATGTAACTGTATATGGCTATTTTTTTGATGTGATTACTGTTTCAGATGGACGTTTTGTCGATGAAGTTGTAAAATTAAAAAAAGCATTTCCAAATTTAATTACAATTCATGTAAATCGCCCTCATTTTGAAAGTGGTTTAGCAAAAGAAGAGTTAGCACATCCTACAGAACATGGCTTAGATGATTTTCATGATTATGATTATGAAATTGAAAATGATGGTACTTTAGAAGATTTAAAAACAAAAGTGATACAAATATTAGAGAGGATCGATAAATAATGAAAGATTTAAAACAATTATATACTGATTTTTTTGTTAGTAAGGGACATGCACTGATTCCTTCAGCACCTATTATTCCTGAAAATGATCCAACATGTTTATTTAATACTGCTGGAATGCAACCATTAGTACCTTATTTGTCTGGACAACCACATCCATTAGGGACTCGTTTAACTGATTATCAAAAATGTTTTCGTTTAACTGATTTAGATGAAATTGGAGATACGACACATCATACTTTTTTTGAAATGTTAGGTAATTGGTCTCTTGGGGATTATTTTAAAAAGGAAAGTATTACATGGAGTTATGAATTTTTAACAACTGTTTTAAACTTTCCAAAAGAAAGACTTGCTGTAACTGTTTTTAAAGGTGATGATTTAGTTCCAGAAGATAAGGAAAGTGCAGAATTATGGGAAAGTTTAGGAATTTCTAGAAAGCATATTGCTTTTTTAGGACGTGAAGGAAATTGGTGGAGTCTTGGAGGCGGTGTAGGACCTTGTGGGCCTGATACTGAAATTTTTTATTTCCGCAGTGATGATGAAATACCAGAAACATTTGATCCAGATGATGATCGATGGGTTGAAATATGGAATAATGTGTTTACACAGTATCATGGAAATGGTGATGGGACTGTTACCCCATTAGAAAAGAAAAATGTAGATACTGGTATGGGAGTAGAACGTGTTACAGCTATATTAGAAGGTGTGAAAGATAATTACGAAACAAGTTTGTTCAAAGATATCATTCATTATATTGAAAAAGTGTCTAATCATAATTATTATGAAGTAGAATATCAAAGAGCTATGCGCATTATTGCTGATCATATGAGAGCAATTACTATCATCAGTGGTGATAATGCGAAAATAGTTCCTTCAAATACAGATCAAGGATATATTTTAAGACGTTTAATTCGCCGTGTGATTCGTTATGCAAAAAAAATAGATATAGATATTAATTCTAATTTTGATATAGAAATTGCAAAAATGTATATTTCACAATTTAAAGGATATTATCATGAATTAGAAGAAAATCAAGAACATATTTTTCAAGTATTAGAAAATGAAAAAAAGAAATTTTCACGTACTTTGGAAAAAGGTTTGAAAGAATTTGATAAAATTATTTCTAAATTAGATACAATGCAAATTGATGGTGTTACTGCATTTCATTTATATGATACTTATGGTTTCCCAATTGAGTTAACCGAAGAATTGGCACGTGAAAAAAATCTTACTGTAGATGTCAATGAATTCAATAAAAAGTTTAAAGAGCATCAAGAAAAATCTAGAGCAGGTTCTAAGGAACGCTTTAAAGGTGGTTTACAAAGTGATTCTTTGATGAATATCAAATATCATACAGCTACACATTTATTAAATGCAGCATTAAAACGTGTAATTGGCCCTGAAGTGCATCAAATGGGAAGTAATATTACCGATGAAAGGATGCGTTTTGATTTTCCTTGTGACCATAAATTAACAGAGGAAGAAAAACAATCAGTAGAACAATTAATTAATCAATGGATAAAAGAGAGTATTCCTGTTACTCATTATGAAGTTTCTAAAGAAGAAGCAATCAAAATGGGAGCAGAAGCACAATTTATTGATCGCTATGGAGACCGTGTAACAATTTATCAAATTGGAGATGTTTCTTTAGAAATCTGTGGAGGTCCACATGTTTCTAATACGAATGAATTAGGAACATTTAAAATTAAGAAAGAAGAATCTAGTAGTGCTGGTGTACGCCGTATTAAAGCAATACTAATTAACAATGAATAAAAAT
>CAMBYP010000051.1 GCA_945872435.1 uncultured Mycoplasmatota bacterium | reverse complement strand
GGATAATCAAACAAGACAACTAGATTATTATAAAAGCATTGGTGTAACAACCAATAATTATAGTGGTGCAATTAAGCAATATCAAGTATCAAGTCAAAATTGGTGGACGCGCTCGGCCAGGTCTGACGAAAGTAGCTATTTCTACAATGTGTATTCGAATGGTGATTGGGGTATGCTTATTGCGTACATTACCGCTGGTGTAGCGCCAGCTTTCCGAATAGGGTAATTGCTTCATAATGATTGTGTAAATAGTAAACAAAAAAATAATAAGCCACTAATTTATTAATTGCAAATTAGTGGCTTATTTATAAAAGAAAGAGTAAGTAGTGATAAAATGGAGCTAACAATTTTAATGCCTTGTTTGAATGAAGAAAAAACAATTGAACTATGTATTTGTAAAGCATTAGCTTTTTTAAAAAAATATCATATTGATGGAGAAATATTAATTGTTGATAATGGTAGTCAAAGATAATTCTGCTTATATTATAAAAAAGTGGTGTGCGCTTGATTGAAGAACCTAAAGAAGGATATGGGAGTGCTTTACTTTGTGGAATTAGAAATGCAAAAGGAAAATCTGTTATTATGGGAGACTGTGATGATAGTTATAATTTTGAAAATTTATATCCTTTTTTAACATGTTTAAGAGAAAATTATGATTTAGTAATTGGAAATCGATTTCAAGGTGGGATAGAAAAAGGAGCAATGAGCTTTTCACATCATTGTTTTTCTCCTTTTATTATAAGTGATATTATAACAATGTATTTAAATTATGTGAAATTTGGTAATGTTTTTGAGTTTGGAATTACATATCAACTTGGAATATTAGACAATCATTATTCTAAATTTAATATAATGAGTGTTATAAATGGGATTTATGCATATTTATTTCGTGTTCCAATATTTGATACTGTTTTTCCATATGTATTTAATAATAATTCTATGTTTGAATATATTGGTTTTTATTTTAATACAACAACAGGTAATGGAATTTTACCAATGAGTATTTTTGGATTGATAGCTCCTTTTATAGTGAAGAAAACAGATCAAGAAACAAATAAGTTTATTATGGTATGTCTTATATTAGGAATTATTATATTATGTATTGATTCTATGTTTGGTGGTTCATTAAAAAGATATTCGATTGAATTTGCATGGCTATTTTTAATACCAATGATATTAATTATTATCAAGTATTTTAAAAATAAAAAATTAATTATTTTGTTTGTATTAATTAGTTGTTTTATGAATTTTTTAGTGATATTTGACTTAAAACATGATGATAACATTCCAATTGATAACCGTAATCTGTATTATGAACTCATGTATTTTTGATCTGGCAGTATAAAAATTTTAATATACATGTTATAATGAATAAGGTGATACTATGAAAAAAATATTTTTATTATTATTGATTCCTTTTTTATTAGTAGCTTGTGGTACTACGCCAAAGCAAATTGTAATAGAGGCAATTAATAAATTAAAATTAGTAGATAATTATCAAGAAAATTTATTAGCAATAGAAGAAGTAAACGTGCTATATAAAACAACAAAACGCAAAATAGAGATCGAAAAAGAGATTGATTTAGAAAATAAAACACAAAAAGTGGAAACAAAAATAGAAAAAGATGGGGAAGAATTAGAAGAAAGTGAATATTATTTAGATGAGAAACAAAAGCTTCGTTATACACAAGATCGTATTACAAACGAATGGCAAAAAGAACCAAAACAAAATGATGACTTTTTAGATTTTTCTATTTTAACAGATGAAAAAGTAGAAGTAAAAGAAGTAAAAAGTTCTAAAACATCTCTTCGTAAATACAAAATTGAATTATCAACGGAAGATATGAAACGATTATTTTATAGAAATATTAACGAAGAATATGTGAGTATGTTAATTACAAAGCCTGGTGAAGTTTATTTGTATGTAAATACCGCTGGTTATTTAACAAAAGTAGAGATTGATTTAACTAAGATTATAGATATGCAAGATCCTGATTCTACTTGCAAAAAATTAAAATTACAATTTAATTATGAAGATTATAATGACTTAGATCCAGTAACAATTCCAGATTATGTGACGAAAACTGCTATCAAAAAATAAGAGAGGTATAAAAAATGAAATTTTTAAAAAGAGCGAATACAATAGATTCTAATAAAAAAATATTTTGTTAGCAAAAAAGAAAATAAAGAATAAAAAATCTAGACAAATATTTATGAAACAAATTGAAAATTTTGATAAGTGTAATCACTATTATCAATTACCAAAGCATCAATATAAAGTAGGGGATTTCGTTTTTTTAAAAAAAGGTACACTATTACATGGAACATATAAAAATTTAGAAGGATTAAAAAATATTGTAGAAAATGGTTTAATTTCTAGTTGGTTTAATAATGGAAGACATTCAAAATATCCTAGTTCAGTTGGATTATGGAATTTAAAAAAAGATTATTATTTAAAAGATTATATTAATTTTTATAGTGGAGGAACCATTTGTTATAAGAAAATGGATGGTAGTAAGATAAATACAGCGGTGATTCCATACGATGAAATGCCTAATATGATAAACACGATAGATATTAATGTTTGTGGTAGATGGTATATGGAACAGACCAAGGAAGCAAGGTTTTTACCTAGTTTAGTTCAAAATGATGTACAAGTAGGAATTATTTTTCACGGTGATAATGAATTGGTTCAAGAACTTTTAAAAGGTGATATATTAAAATTAGATATTAGTGATGAAGATGTAAGACCATTTGTTAATCCTTATTATTATAAAAAATTTATTATAGAAAGAAAAAAGAAGGATGACTTTTTCACAGATAGAGAAAGTGCTATTTTGTTTGGAATACCAAGTTGTTTCATTGAAGGAGTGTTAGTTGGAAGAAAATATGAAAATGATGATACTATTTTAAGTGAAATTAAAACCATTCTTCCTAATGCTTTTATTTGTAATTTAGATGGAAAAGTGATTGTAGAATAAACAAAAAAGATGAATGTTCATTCATCTTTTTTATTAGTTTTCAATAAAAAAACTTGAATTGCTTCAAGTTATTTTTTAGATGGTGTCCCAGGAGGGATTCGAACCCCCGACCGCTGCCTTAGAAGGGCATTGCTCTATCCAGCTGAGCTACTGAGACGTCTTGTTTCACAACAAGACAATTATACTACAGTATCACTTATTAATCAAGGGTTTTTAAAACAGTTTTGTAAATTTCCTGATTTTCTACTTCAAAAGAAACCTGACTCACATCATAGTTATCTTGAATTGATAATGCAATCGTATAAATTACTTCTTCTAATATTGGTTCATCATCTAGTGAACTCATAATATTTTGATTAAAATTTAAATGCAATACATCATCTTCTACTGTAGCTGCTTCTAATTTTACATTACTATCTAAATAGCTCATTAAATTACTATCATATACTTGACTACTAGATAATTCATCAATAATAATTTTTACTTTTTCACGTTGGTCGTTTACATATTTAGTAACAGGCACATAATATTCTTCTTGATTATATTCTTTTAAAAAATATACAATGACACTTTGAATATGATCAGTACTACTAATATGAAATGTTTTATTGATTCCAAAACTACGATCTAAAGTTGCGGGAATATATGTTTTAGATTTTGGTAAGTAGGTAAGGGTGTCTCCATCAATATAAATAATTACTTGTTTTACATTTTTATTACTAGTAGCGGTAAAAACAATGGCTTCTACAATTTTTTCTTCCATGTCTTCTTTTACATCTAATAATTCTTTAGAAAAATTAATTTTATAAATACCATTTTCAAAAGAGCTACTAATAATTTTAGTATCACTTGGTATGATGGCTTGAAAACCATTAGGAACTTTACTTTCATTTGCTCCATCTTTAATTAAAACAGATATAGAGTCTGTTATTTGCTTATTAATATCTTGACTAGATAAAACATCACTTACATATTCAGTTTTTCCTAACATTTGATCTTTATCTAATAAAAAAACAGTTTGTAAATTCTTATTTTGTTCTACGTAATTTACTTCTTGTTTGATATCTTTTAGTGTATAAATCGTATCTTTTGGTATCATATAAAGTAAAAATAGAGCAAATAAACAAAAAGTACTAATTAATATTTTCTTTGTAATCATCTTTTTTAACATAGGCCACCTCTAATAAAATATATGAAAAAAATCGCAATGATATGCGATTTTTTAGACTGTTATTTCGCCAAGCTTTAATAGTTCTACAATAGCACTTGCTCTTCCTTTGACTCCTAATTTCTGCATCACATTTGAAATATGATTGCGGACTGTTTTTTCGCTAATCCCCAATTTATTTGCGATATCTTGTGTTGAATTATTCTGAATTAAAAGATCAAATACTTCTTTTTCTCGTTTGGTTAGAATACTTTTTTTCATAATACCTCACTTCCATACTTGGGGTGGAAATTATTTCTTCATAGTATTTTATGTATCAATAAAAAAACGGTGCGTGTCTTTTCCTTAAAACTAGATAAATTATGATTATCTAAGTTTTGTCAAATTGTAAAAATTATGATATTATAATCACGA
>CAMBYP010000050.1 GCA_945872435.1 uncultured Mycoplasmatota bacterium | reverse complement strand
TATATGAATATTAATATGGTCTATAATAGTAATATGGTGGGTAGTAATAATTATTATAATAATATGGACGTGGTTGATTAAAAGCTGGAGCAAGTAATCCTCCAGTAATACCACCTAAAATAAATGGACCTAAAAAACCAAATCGTTCATCGTTTTGATTAGATACCATATTTTGTTTTATTGGTTGATAATTTGTTGGTAATTGATTTGAATATCTTGTATCCATTATGCCTGGATATACTGAATATGGTTGATAGTTCATAAAAGCCCTCCTTCAAAAATATTATATGAAAAGAAAAGAGTGATGACACATGAAAGAAAAAATAAAAATTTTAAGTGATACCATTGTAACTTATTCGTTAAGAGTAAAAGAAAATGATCGTGTTTTAATTGAAAGTGCTTATGAGGCAAAGCCTCTTTTAGAACAATTAATTAAAGATATATCAAAAGTAGGTGGAATTCCTGTTGTACGACTTACAGATAGTATGTTAGAAGGATTACAAAATGAGTTAGCAACGCTTTCTCGTATTCCTGAAATGAAATCACAACAACAATATGATATTGATCATTTTGATTGTTTTATTAAAGTTCGTTATTTAGATAATGAATATAACTCTAAAAATATTAAATCAGAATTTAGAAAAGCATTAGGGGAGGCAACACAAGAAATCCATCGTGTTCGTATTAATGAAAGAAGATGGACTTTATTAAATTATCCATCTGATTTAGATGCGTTCAAAGCTAGAATGACAACAGATGATTTTAAGAAATATGCGATGGATGTAATGACGATTGATTATCAAAAAATGTCTGATATGATTAAGCCATTAAAGCATTTAATGGAAAAAACAGATCGTGTCCGTATTGTAGGCCCAAATACTGATATTTCGTTTTCTATTAAAGGAATTCCTGCTATTCCATGTTGTGGAACTGCAAATATTCCGGATGGAGAATGTTATACTGCTCCAGTAAGAGATAGTGTAAATGGTACTATTACTTATAATACGCCTTGTCCATATCAAGGAAATATTTATCATAATGTATCTCTTACTTTTGAAAATGGAAAAATAATAAAAGCAACTTGTGATGAAGATTCTGAAAAATTGAATGAAATTTTTAATACAGATGAAGGTGCAAGATATGTTGGAGAATTCTCATTTGGTTTGAATCCTGAAATTAAAGAACCAATGGGTGATATTTTATATGATGAGAAAATTATAGGAAGTATTCATTTTACACCTGGTAGTGCTTATCAAGATGCATTTAATGGCAATAAAAGTTCTATTCACTGGGATATGGTTTTAATTCAAAGACCAGAATATGGTGGAGGAGAAATTTATTTTGATGATGTATTAATTAGAAAAGATGGTAAATTTTTATTAGATGAATTAAAACCTCTGAATTACGAATAAAAAAAAGAGCAAAACATAAACTAAATTGGGAGGTTTTTATGAGACGATTCTTTGAAATTCTAGGATTCTTAAGTTTAGTTTGTTTTAGCTTTTTTTATACTGAAAAGACGATTGACGTTGTAAAAGAAGTAGATGATATTATGATTACATTAAAAGAAGAAGAAAAGAAATATAACGTCAAACCAGAAAATGCAAAGATAGATGGACAATTTATGATTCCTGGTATTAGTGGAAAAATAGTAAATCGAGAAAAAAGTTATGAACAAATGAAACCATATGGAAAGTTTCATCCCAATTTATTAAAATATGATAAAGTATCTCCTGAAGTAAGTATTAAAAATAGATATGATAAATATATTAAAAGTGGTAATCCTAAAAAAAGACAGGTAAGTTTATTATTTATCATAGAAGAAAAAAGTCATCCTGATATGATTCAAAAAATATTAAAAAAAGAAAATGCTGAGGCAACATTTTTTATAGATGGTAATTGGCTTGAAAAAAATAGAAATAAATTTTTAGAATTAATTGATCATCAATATACAATAGGAAACTATAGTTATCAAGGAAATTATCAACATGAATCTTTTGTATGGGTTGATACAATTATTAAAAAAGTAGGTGGACAAAAAAATAGTTATTGTCTTGTATTTGATGAAGATGAAAAAGCAATCAATATTTGTAAATTACAAAAAGATTATACAATTTATCCATCTATTCATATTAAAGAAAATCCATATACAGAAGTTACAAAAAGTGTTCAAAATGGTAGTATGATTGCGATGAAAATTAATTCTAAAATAGAAGAAGAATTACCAATGATATTAAAATATTTAAAACAAAAAGGATATGATATTGTTAATTTAAATAAGATGTTAGAAGAATAACCAATCGATAGATTGGTTTTTGTTATAAGAAAAAGCATGATATAATATGTTTGGTGAAATTTATGAGAAAAGTGGAATTGTTATCTCCAGCTGGTACTATGGAAAGTTTTTATGCAGCACTATTAGGTGGTTGTGATGCTGTTTATCTAGCAGGTTATTTATTTGGAGCTCGTAGTTATGCTGGTAATTTTTCAATGGAAGAATTAAAAGAAGCTATTTATATTGCTCATTTATATGGAGTAAAAGTATATATTACAGTAAATACTATGGTTTATGAAAATGAAACAGAGATGTTTATCAATTATATTGATGAGTTAGTAACATATCATCCTGATGCTTTGATTATAGAAGATATTGGAATGTTTGATCTCATTCATCAAAGATATCCAAAATTAGAATTACATGCTTCTACACAAATGCATTTACATAATAAAGAAGGTGTAGAATTTGCTAAAAAAATAGGATTTAAAAGAGCAGTCATTGCTCGTGAAACCCCAATAGAAGAAATAAAAAAAATAAGAGAACAAATTGATTTACCAATTGAAGTATTCTGCCATGGAGCACTTTGTATTAGTTATTCTGGGCAATGTTTAATGTCTAGTTTAATTGGAGGGAGAAGTGGTAATCGTGGAACTTGTACACAATGTTGTAGACTTTCTTATACATTATGTGATGACAAGAAAAATGAATTAGAAAATGGATACTTACTTAGTACAAAAGATTTAAATACATTAGAACATATTGGTGAGTTGATAGAAGCAGGTATAGATAGTTTAAAAATAGAAGGTAGAATGAAAAGACCAGAATATGTATACTATGTAACTAGTTTATATCGTAAAGCCATTGATTCTTATTATAAAAATAAAAAAGTAGTAATTACAAAAGAAGAAATTCAAAATTTAAAAAAATTATTTAATAGAAAATTTACGAAAGGTTTCTTATTTTCAGAAGATAGTAAAAAATTTATCAATTCATATCGCCCTAATCATATGGGAATAGAAATAGGAACTATTATTTCTAGCTATAAAAATAAAATAAAAATAAAATTAAAAGACTCAGTTTCTATTCATGATGGACTTCGTATTTTAGGAAAAGAAGATATTGGTGTTTTATTAAATGAATTTTATATCAATGGAAAAAGAGTGAAACAAGCTTATAAAAATGATGTCATTGAATTAGAAGTAAATACTAAAGTTTCAATCAATTCTATAGTTGTAAAAACAACAGATTACTTACAAATAGAAACCATTAAAAAATATTTAAAAGACAGAAAAAGAAAAATAAAAATTACAGGAATATTAGAGTGTGAATATCAGAAACCTTTAAAATTAACAGTTTCTGATGGAATTCATCAAGTGATGATTTTATCTGATCAGGTATTAGAAGTTCCTTTAAAAAAACCAGTAACAAAAGAACAGATGAAAGAAAAATTAATGCGTTTAAATGATACTATTTATGAATTTGAAAAACTAGAAGTGATAGGTTCGGAAGGATTTATTCCTATATCTATACTAAATGATTTAAGAAGAAAAATGGTTTTAAAATTAAATGAAGTAAGAACAAAAAGAGAAAATTTTAACATACAAACATATCATCGTGATATTCCAAAAAGAAAAGTAGAAACTTTAAAAACTTTATATACAACTCATATAGATAATAAAAAAATAGACGTTTTATACTTAGATGAAGAAATATATAAACAGAAAAAAGAAAATAATCATGTTGTATTAAAATTATCTAATATAATGAAAGATTATCCAAAATGTGAAAAAGATGTATTGATATCAGAATATGGTAGTTTTATGCATTATCAAAATATCATTACAAATCACCATTTTAATGTTGCAAATTCTTATGCAGTTCGTTTTTTAGAAAGTTTAGGAGCAAAAAGAGTAACACTTTCTTTAGAGTGTTCAAAAGAACAAATAGAAATGTTATATGATGCATATGTGTCTAGATATCATGATTATCCTTCATTGGAAATTGTAGTAGAAACACCACCTGTTGTTATGACTTTGAAATATCCATTATTACAAAAATATCACTATCAAAAAGGGTATTTAAAAAGAGGAAATGATTATTTTCCAGTGATTCAAAAAAATAGGCAAACAGATATTTATTTTAAAGAAAAAATAAAAAAAGAAATTCCAAATAGAAAGTATCTTAGTACGCGAATTGAAGAGTTCAATATTTGAATTCATTTTTTCTCTTTTTAAATGAAAAAGATACTGTGAAAACATAAAAACTATGATATAATAGAAATAGTAAAATGTATACTAATACAGTAGGAGGATATGTATGAG
>CAMBYP010000049.1 GCA_945872435.1 uncultured Mycoplasmatota bacterium | reverse complement strand
TAGAACCAATTATGGTTCTATTTTTCGTAGACGAAATAAATAAAGTATTGTATAATAAAGTTGGTGAATGACATGAAAAAAGTATTATTTATATCATCAACTGGTGGTCATTTTAATGAATTAATGCAATTAGAAAGTATGTTTGAAAAATATGACTATCATATCATAACTGAAAAAACAAAAACTAGTAAACATTTAAAGAAAAAATATCGTGATAAAATTGATTTTTTAATTTATGGAACAAAATCGCATCCACTGACTTATCCATTTAAATTAATTGCTAATTGTTTTAAAAGTGCATATTTTTATTTAAAAGTTCATCCAGATTATATTATTACAACTGGTACTCATACAGCAGGACCAATTTGTTGTATTGGTAAAATTATGGGAAGTAGAATTATTTATATTGAAACATTTGCTAATATTCATACTAAAACAGCAACAGGTAAATTATTATATCCTATTTCTGATTTATTCATTGTACAGTGGAAAGATATGACAAAACTTTATAAAGACGCGAAATATGGAGGTTGGATTTACTAATGGTATTTGTAGTATTGGGAACGAATGATAAAGGTTTTCCACGATTATTAAATGCAATTGAACATCAAATAGAAAACGGGACAATCAAAGAAGAAGTAATTGTTCAAGCAGGAAAGACAAAATATCATTCAAAATATATGAAACTATACGATATGATGTCTATAGAAGACTTTCATAAATATATTGAAGAAGCAGATTATATTATTACTCATGGTGGAGTAGGTTCTATCTTAGATAGTCTAAAATTAGGAAAAAAGATAATTGCAGTTCCACGTTTAAAAAAATATAAAGAGCATGTAAATGATCACCAAACTCAAATTATTAACGAATTTGAAAAAAGTGGCTATTTATTAGCAGTGAATAATTTAGAACAATTGGGACAAGTAATTTCACAAATAAATCAATTTAAACCAAAAAAGTATCGTTCTAATAATAAAAAATTTGTTAAAATGTTAGACACTTATATTAAAAAAGATAATCATACTAGTTGGTATAATCAATACCGTGAAGTTATTAATTATTTAGTATTTGGTGGTCTTACCACTGTAGTCAATATTGTATCTTTTTATATAATGGATATTATGGAAATTAATACATATGTTAATAATACAATCGCATGGGTTCTATCAGTAATATTTGCCTATGTTACAAATAAATTATTTGTATTTGAAAGTAAGACATCTAATCGTAAAGAATTAACGAAAGAAATTGGTTCCTTTTTCGCAGCACGTTTATTTTCTTATGCAGTTGATATGATTGGTATGTATTTATTTGTTAGTATTTTATTTATTAATAAAATGATTTCAAAAGTAGTGATGAATATTATTGTAATTATATTGAATTATATATTTAGTAAATTATTTATTTTTAATCAAGATAAAAATACAAAAAAAGCGTAATACACGCTTTTTTTTGATAATTCCAATTTATAAAACATATATTTGATTAGGTGATTTTATGCTCAAATATAAAATATATGTATTTTTTTCTTTTTTTCTTATATTATGTACTATGACTTTTTCTCAAGCAAAAACTTTAAAACAGCCATTATATCAAAAAACAATTTTTCTAGATGCTGGACATGGTGGCCCAGATAGTGGGGCACTTTATAAAAAAATTTATGAAAAAGATATTAATTTAAGTATTGTAAAGAAATTAGAAAAAAAATTAAAAGAAAAAGGAGCAAAAGTCTTTTTGACAAGAGATGGAGATTATGATTTGTCTGTACCTTATACAATTAATAGAAAACGTAGTGATTTATCAAGAAGAAGCAATATGATTAATCGTTCTAATTGTAATATGTTTTTATCGATTCATTTAAATGCTGATGTTTCTACTACTTATCATGGTGCTCAGGTATTTTATGATTCAGGTATGAAACAGAATAAAAAAATTGCTGAAATGATTCAAGCAGATTTAAAACAATACTTATATACAACAAGAGAAGCAAAACAAAAAAATGATATGTATTTATTTCATCGATTAAAAAAACCTGGTGTTTTAGTAGAAGTAGGATATATTACAAATCCAAATGATCGCTATTTATTAACACAAGAAGAGTATCAAAATAAAGTTGCAACAATTCTCACCAATAGCATTATTCGGTATTTTTATAAAAAATAAATACTTTACTTTGATTCGATAATAAAACATAAAAAAAACATATTTCCCCACAATTTTTGTGATATAATTAACCTAGGTGAGAGTATGAGGAGCAAGATATTTAAAACACTGGATGAACAACTTGCTATTTTAGAAGAACGTGGGTTAGTCATTCATGATTATGATAAAGCAAAAGCTATTCTATTTCGTGAAAATTATTTTTTCATAAATGGATATCGTCATTTATTTGCAAAAAGCCCTAAAAATGATCAGTTTATAACGGGAACTACTTTTGAAGAATTATATGCTACTTTTACTTTTGACCGTAGTCTTAGAAATTTAATGTTTAAATATTTGCTCATAATGGAAAATAATATAAAATCAATTATAAGTTATCAATTATCTAGAAAATATGGATATAAAGAAAAGGATTATTTAAATCCTAATAACTTTACTCAAGATTCTATGAAAACAAGACAAGTTCATGATATTTTGTCTAAAATGAAACGCCAAATTCGCGTAAATGGAAAGCAACATACTGCAACCTCTCACTATTTATTAAATTATGGTTATATTCCAATGTGGATTCTTGTAAAAGTATTATCTTTTGGAATTGTTTCTGAATTATATACCATTTTAAAAGCAGAAGATCAATTAGTAATCGCTGATTTTTATCATGTAGATACTGAAACTTTAGGAATCTTTTTATCGTTACTTTCTAATTTTAGAAATTTATGTGCTCATGAAGATATTTTATATGATCATCGTACACAGCGTTCTATTCCTGATAATAAATATCATTATTCTTTACATATTGATAAAACAGATGATGAATATAATTATGGAAAAAATGATTTATTTGCCCTAATTATTATTATGAAATATATGCTTTCGACAGAAGAATTTTCTGACATGATGAATGAACTTAGCTATGAAATTGATCGTTTAGATGGAATTGTAAATGTTGTTCCATTAAATGTTATATTAAATAAAATTGGTTTTCCAGATAATTGGAGAGATATTGAACTTTTAGATTAGGAGGAATTATGAAACAAGATAAAAAACAAAAATTCATTTATGTTTTATCCATTATTATTGCTATATTTATAGGAATTATTGGTACTGTTTTAGCTTTTAAATTCATTCCTGGTACAAAGGAAATTGTAAATCGTACAGTAAAAGATGTTAGTATCGAAGAAACGAATACAATTAAAGAATCTATTGCAAAAATAAAAGATGCAGTTGTAGTAATTGAATCTTATAAAAATGGACAGAAATTTTCTCAAGGTTCAGGTTTTGTATATAAAAAAGAAGATAAGAAAGGTTATATTTTAACAAATCATCATGTAATAGAAGGGGCAGATGAAATTAAAGTTGTAAATAATAATGATCAATCTGTTACTGCTAAATTACTTGGTAGTGATGAATTATCAGATTTAGCTGTACTTTCTATTGATGAAGATGCAGTGATGGATGTTGCTACTTTTGGAAGTAGTGAAAAAGTAGAAGTTGGTGATACTGTCTTTACTGTTGGTACCCCACTTGGTAATGAATATAAGGGTACAGTGACAAAAGGAATTTTGTCAGGAAAAAATCGTTTAGTGTCCGTAGATACTACAACAGGGGGATCAGTAATGGAAGTTTTACAAACTGATGCTGCAATGAATCCAGGAAATAGTGGAGGACCTCTTGTTAATATTAATGGTGAAGTAATTGGTGTAAATTCTTTGAAATTAGTAGAAGATGAAATTGAAGGAATGGGATTTGCTATTCCAATTGAATTAGTTCAATCTGAATTAGAATCACTAGAACAAGGAAAAGAAATTGTTAGACCAAAATTAGGTGTTGAATTTACTGATTTATCTAATTCTTATTTACTATATCGTAGTGGAATTATGATAGATAAAGATATCAAACAAGGAATTGTTGTAGTAACTGTTTCTAAAGATACACCAGCTAGTGATGCAGGATTACAAGCTGGAGATGTTATTACAGAAATGGATGGTACAAAAGTAGAAAGTACAAGTCATTTTAGATATTTACTTTATAAACATAAAGTTGGTGATACAGTAAATATCAAATATATTCGTGATGGAAAAACAGAAGAAGTCAAATTACATTTAAATAAAGAAGCTTAAAGCTTCTTTTTTTATGATATGGCAAAGTATATGCTTTTTCATACAATATAACGAGGGGTGAATTTATGAATAATCCAAGAATAGTAATTGATCCAGGACATGGTGGTAGTGATGCAGGAGCTTCTGGTAATGGAATTATTGAAAAAAATTTAAATTTAGACATTTCTAAATATATGTATAATCGATTTAAAGAGTTAGGAATTCCTGTAACGATTACAAGAATAACTGATGAAACTTTGTCTCCAACTGAAAGAGTAAATCGAATTATGAATGCATATGGGGATGATAAAGGTGTTATTATTATTTCTAATCACATAAATGCGGGAGGT
>CAMBYP010000048.1 GCA_945872435.1 uncultured Mycoplasmatota bacterium | reverse complement strand
CCTTCTTTATAGATTGTTTGATCAAATGTATGATGTAAAGAATCTTTTTGTAATAACTCTGTTCCTGTAATTAAAAAGTAGTGGTCTAATAAAATATTTTCATGAGTATTAACTACAGGATCATCCCATGTTAAATCAATATGTTTCCAATAGTCATTTACATAAGCTAAATTCCATACATGCTCTTTGTTAGAAATTTTGTAATTAGAAACTCCAAATCTTTCTAAAAAGATAGACATTGTATCAGAATATCCACCACATAATGCAACATGATATTTTAAAGTCCCATACGCAGTATGCGTTGATTTTTTATTCTTATAATCTTCATTATTTAAATTTTTTGCTCCAATACTATCATATACAGTTTGATTAATAATATAATCATGAACTGCTTTTATTTTTTGTTCTAAAGTCATATTTTGTGTAATAATTTTTTGCTCAATGTTATTTATTTCATTTTCTATAAATTCAATTTGTTCTTTTGAATATGTTTTATCAACTTTTACATGGATTTTTCCAAAATTATTGATATCAATATATAAATGATTAAAACTATTGTATGGATGAACAAAATTATTAAAGTTAGATAAAATTTCTGGACTTTCTGTTAATGTTTTCGCATCTTGAAAACATTCTTTATAATTTTCATCACAGAAGAAAGTAAACTCATTCCATCCATTATTTAAAATAGTATAAATAATGTTAAATAAATCATTTTTATTTTTTGGTGTAAAATCATTTACTTCTTGAACATATGAAATTTGTAATGACTTTTTATATTGATTAGATGCTTTAATTACCATATCGTTTTTATAGATAAAGTTTTCCATAAAATAACGAGCAATTGGTTTATTATATAAAATAACGCATAATAACAAAACAAGCAAACAAACAGAAAGTATAAAGTTTTTCATTTGTTTCATAGAATCACCTAGTTTTATTATATCAAAATAAGCCAAAAAAAAGAAGTAATTTCTTACTCCATTTCATTAACCTTTTTTGTTAAACGAGATTTATTACGAGCAACTTTATTTGCTTTGATTGCACCTTTACTTTTTGCTTTATCAATTGCTTTGATGGCTACACCTAATTTAGCACTTGCCAATTCTTTATCATTTGCTTTTACAGCTCTTTCAACATTTTTAATCGCCGTTTTCATAGTTGCTGTATAAGTATTATTTTCAGCTTCTCTTTTAATATTTTGTTTGATACGTTTCTTTGCATTCTTCATATTTGCCATAAGTTTCACCTCCAAGTTCTCTTGAACATCATTATTTTAGCAGAAAAACAAAAGAAATGCAATAAAAACCATTATTTTTGGTAAAAATAATGATAGGTGATGAAAATGGGACATAATATTGATTTAAATCAACAATTGCCTCGTACAGATTTAGCAATTGATTTAATCGAAGAAAATAAAAGCAAAACAGGTTTTCAAAAAGAGGTAAAACAAAACAAACATTGTAAAGTTACTACTGTTACATTAGATAAAAATGGGGTAAAAGTTATTGGTAAAAAACCAGGACATTATATTACAATTGAATTTGATGATATTACTGATCATGAAAATGAACAAGATGTTTTAAAAGTTACAGTAAAAGAATTATCTAATTTATTAAAAAGGATGAATATTACAAAACAATCATCTTGTTTTATTGTGGGATTAGGAAATGAAAAATCGACTCCAGATGCGTTAGGCCCATTATCAATTGAACAAGTATTAGTAACGAATCATTTATTTGAGTTAGGGCAAGTAGAAGAAGGGTTTCGTAAAACATTTGCTTTAAATCCAGGGGTTATGGGAGTTACAGGAATTGAAACCAGGGAGTTGTTAAAAGGTATTGTTGATGAAATTAAACCAGATTTTATGATTGTAGTAGATGCTTTAGCGAGTGGAAGTATTGAAAGATTAAATAAAACGATTCAAATAACAGATACTGGAATTCATCCTGGCAGTGGTGTTCAAAATAAAAGAAAAGAAATTAGTTTTGAGTATTTTCATATTCCTGTAATTGCCATTGGAGTTCCTACTGTTGTAGATGCAGCAACGATTGTTTCTGATACAATTTGGTATATGCAAAAAAATTTCGCATACACTAAAGAAAAAATGAAAAAACCATCTTATAAATTAGCTGTAGGACAAGGCAATTATTTAAATAAAGATGTTTCTATGAATCCTCAAGATAATATTGAACTTATGGGTAAAATAGGTACACTTACAGAAGAAGAAAGAAAACAACTTGTATTAGAAGTATTAACTCCTATTGGATATAATTTCATAGTTACTCCAAAAGAAATTGATTTTTTAATACATAAACTATCTTATGTGTTAGGTAGTGCGATTAATCATGCTTTACATGAAAATATTTCTTTTGAGCAATAAGATTATTTGACATAATTTATAATCTCTTCATAGTATTTTATTAATAGGAGGGATATTATTATGCGAATGAAATTAAAATCTAAAAAAAAGAAGAAAAAAAAATATAAGATATTAAAAGTTTTAGTATTGTTACTTATTTCTTATTTTTCTTTTGAGTATATGACTTATTCTGTTTTAAAATCTAAATTAGCAACTTCTAATGAAGAATTCTTAAATCATATGTTAAGAGATTCTAATCATTATTTACTTTATCAAAAAAGCGAAGAAAATGTTGTTTCTAAAATAGGAAAATATTTTATGGATTTTGATTTGCAAAATCCCATTAGTCTATTAAATATTGGAAAAGACGAAAATAAAACAGAAGTAGTATATCAAGAGCAAAATCATAATGCGACATTTATAAGAAATTCTGAAACTTTGAAAGAACCAAAAGTATATATTTATAATACTCATCAAAATGAAAACTATAGTATGAAAACATTGGAACCATATAATATTACTCCTAATGTTATGATGGCTTCTTATTTAATGAAAGAAAATTTTAAAAAGAATGGTGTAGAAGCAATTGTAGAAGAAACTGATTTTCAAAAGTATTTGAAAGAACATCAATTAAATCATGCTCAAAGTTATCAGGCAAGTAGGGAATTTGTAACACAAATTTTAAAAAAGTATCCTACATTAAAATTAATTATAGATTTACATCGTGACGCTATACCAAAATCTTCTTCTACGATTACATTAAATAAAAAAAATTATGCAAAAATATTATTTATTGTAGGATTAAATAATCAAAATTATCAAAAAAATTTAGATTTAGCTACTAATCTTTCTAATCAAATTAATGATGCTTATCCCAAACTTTCTAGAGGAATTATGAAAAAAACAGGAGCCACTGTAAATGGATTATACAATCAAGATTTAAATTCGAATATGATATTGTTAGAATTAGGTGCAAATGAAAATACAATTGATGAAATTCAAAACACAGTTGAAGCAATCACTCCGATTTTGAGTAAATATATTAATTCATGATAAAAAAAGAAGATAAAATAAAAATATATAAACGTTGTTTTCGATATTTTATGATTGCTTCTTTTATTACTTTTTTAACTCTTTATTTATCTCAAGAAACAGGTTATTATGAATATGATTTAAAGCAAAAAACTAGTTTTACAAAAGAACAAATTGAAAAGTTTGAAAAGGATGTGGCTAGCGGAAAGAATGTTGATATTGAAGATTATTTAAAACAGCCAGATAGAAATTATGGAAATAAAATGTCAAATTTTGGTTATAACATTTCCAGTAAAATAGGAAGCGGGGTAAAGTTTGGGGTTGACAAATTCTTTGGAATGTTAAATAAAATGGTAGATGAATAGTTGAAAAAATAGGAAAAACATGATAAACTAAAGGCAAGTTGGTGATTTCATGAGCTTAAAAGAAATTTTAGAAACAAGAGATTTAAGTTATTATAAAGATCATATTCAATCCCTTGTAAAAAGAGAAGAAGATTTAGATAGTGCAATTTTAATTCAAAAAAAGAGAAATGATTCTTTGTATGAATTTTATAAAAAATTTTATGATAATCCAGAAGGAGATTTATTAGAAATTGTAAATCTAGAAAAAAGATATTTTGATAAAGTCAAAAAATTACGTCCGGATAATCAGTTATTAAAATATGAAAAGCTATATTATAATATGTTTGGATGTTCTTATATGGATGGCCTTTCATACATTATAGAAGATTTTAAACACCCTGATTTAAATATTGTATTACCGAGAGAAGATACAGATATGTTATCTTTTCAGGAAAAACAACTTTATTATGCAGCTTTAATCTTAGAAAATGAGCAATTTCGAAAAAGAGTAGAAGCACTAAATGGAACAACATTATCTTTTTTACTTGGAGATTATATTATATTAAGTGAAGTTTCTAAAAAAAGAGTTTTATCATCATTAAAAAAATATAAAATACGTGATGGTATTTTTGATAATATTGAAACACAATTAAACGAATTTTTTAAAGGGGAGAAAGATTATGAGTGAACAAAATATTTTATCTAAAACTTTATCAGAAACAAATCCAAATTTATTTTTTAATCCTGTATTTCAAAATTATTATTTAAGATTGTTTTATGATGTTGAGTTTGAAAAGGGTATGCGTGGAATTGAAATAAATCAGCAAAAGATTTTTACAGGTTTTTATGAAAAAGCATCTATTTGTTATTCAGATGAAGGATCTTTAGTGATTTCATATATTAATTGTAAAAAGAAAATTGCAAAAGAATTGGAAATTGTACCAAAAGAAAATGAAAGCATTGCTTTTACTACAAGGCAAGTATTTCCTATGGATGGGTTGTTTTATCATATGGAAGATACACAATTATTAAAAGATGATAAAATTTATCCTGTTAGTTATCAATATGTAGGTTTTGATATTCATGATATTAAAGATGATGAATTTTTAAAAGATTGGGTATATCAAAAGGGGTTTGCTTCTAAAATGAAAGATAATGGTGTTATGCCAAAAGTAGAGCATGCACATGGCAAAAATGAAACAATAAAAAATAGATAAAAGTAAT
>CAMBYP010000047.1 GCA_945872435.1 uncultured Mycoplasmatota bacterium | reverse complement strand
TCAATGGGCTTTAACATACTCTTTCAACTCCTTCTTGTGGTTGTTAGAGATAATGTCTAATGTTTGACCATTGTCAAATACTAATAGTTTATTTTTGGTATCTACTTTGGTAATACGTTCCATGTTTACAATACATGCTCTATGTGAATATTTAAATTGAGAACTTAATTGTTTAAAAATTTCTGATAATGTTTTATTTACACGAAATTCAGTGTATTCTGTAACAATAATTGATTTTCTATCTACAGAATCATGCGTAATATATAAAATATCGTGTAATGGAATTTGATATGCCATTTTTGCGGTTTCAAATCTTAACAAACTTCTAGTACCTAATTGTTGCATAGCAATATTAATTAAACGTTTTAATTTTTCCTCATAATTATCAAATTTACTGATAAAACCTAATGGTGAAATCACATTGTATACGACATATTCTGCTAATTCACCGTGTGATGTTAAAAAGATAATTGCCGAATGTAAATCTTTTTCTCTAATTTTTCTGGCAATATCAATACCTGATTTGTCATTGACTTCAATATCTAAAACATATATTTTGTTATGACCTTTGGTATTCATTTGTTTCATAAAAGTATCATCATAATCGTAAAATTTACTTATTCTATAATCTGTATTATTCTTCATCATTAGTGTATCTATAATTCCAGAAACGTTTTCAACAATTTGTTTGTTATTATCACATATAATATAATTTAACATAAAATCAACTCCGACTCCTTTACTAAAATTACAATTACAACTTACTACATATATTCTTTATACACCATTTTGTTGCCGTATGCAAATAGTTTCCGCAAAAAATCAAAAAAATATAAAATAAAACTCCAAAATATTTTGGAGTTTGTTTCATATGGCAGGGGTGGCAAGACTTGAACTCACGACATTCGGTT
Source organism: uncultured Mycoplasmatota bacterium (assembly GCA_945872435.1). GTDB lineage: Bacteria > Bacillota_I > Bacilli_A > RF39 > UBA660 > UMGS2016. The sequence continues at coordinate 4,077 of CAMBYP010000047.1, read as the reverse complement.
TTGGAGACCGACGTTCTACCAACTGAACTACACCCCTAAAATAATTAATACTAACGGGTATATCGTAACATAAACAAAATAAAAAAACAAGTGTTTCTCTTATTATTTTTAAAACAATGGTGTTTTTTGTTCTAAAATATTATAATATATGAAAATATAATGAAAAAAACATAAATAATTTGAAATATAGATAAATGAGTTTAAATGTAATAAGAAGTTTTGATAATTTGTGATTATATTTATTCATGCGAGTTTTGTACTTATTCATACAAAAAATGTCAAAAATAAAATGAGTAATATACAATGGATTTTGTCAGCACTCAAATGCGACGATGAATAACTCTCTTTTCACAATAAAAATATGTCGAATTTTGAATGTTGAAATATCTTGTAAGTTACTATAATAATACGGTAAGATGAAGATGTAGAAAGACAGGTGATTTAAGAATGATGAAGGGGAAGGTCAAGTGGTTCAATAATGATAAAGGTTTTGGATTTATTGAATACAATGAAAATGAAGATATCTTTGTACATTACTCTGCAATCAGAAGTGAAGGCTACAAATCTTTAGTAGAAGGTCAATATGTTGAGTTCGAATTAGTTCGTACTGACAAAGGATTACAAGCTAAAAATGTTGTAGAAATCAAAACAGCCCTTGTATAGCAGTTTTTTTATCAAACCCGTAGGGAGAATATGAACGAATAAGTCGTAGAAGGAGAAATTTATGTTGAATGGAAAAGTAAAATGGTTTAATAATGAAAAAGGCTTTGGATTTATAGAAAGTGGAGAATTAGAAGATATTTTTGTACATTATTCTTCTATAAGAAGTAATGGATATAAATCTTTAGTAGAAGGTCAATATGTTGAATTTGAATTAGTTCGTACAGATAAAGGATTACAAGCTAAAAATGTTGTAGGAATAAAAACTGTTTTGATTTAACAGTTTTTTTGTTATTATCACATAAAATAACATATTGTTTTTATTAAATTTATGTTATAATGAAAGTGTAAGAGAAAGGATGGAGGATATATGAAATTTAATATTCATGGTAGTAAGGTAAAAATTACGAAACCAATCAAATCTTACATTGAAGAAAAGTTGGGAAGATTGGATAAGTACTTCGAAAACCCAGAAGAAATTACGGCAAATGTACATGTTCGAATTTCAGGTTTAGACCAAATTGTAGAAGTCACAATCCCAGCACACAAAATTATTTTACGTAGAGAAGAAAGGGACAAAGATTTATATGCAGCAATTGATTTGGTGTGTGATAAATTAGAGCGTCAAATTAGAAAAAATAAGACGAGAATGACAAGAAAACCAGTGAAACCAAATTTTGCTGACTTTAATATATCTTTTGAAGTAGATAAACAAGAATTATCCAGTGGTAAAATTGTGAAAAGAAAAAAATTGGAAATGAAACCAATGGATGAAGAAGAAGCAATTTTACAAATGGAATTGTTAGGTCATGAATTTTTCGTTTATGAAGATGTGAATGCTGAAACAGTATGCATTCTTTATAAGCGTAAAGATGGTAACTACGGGATTATTGAAACAAATTAAGAGCAATAATGCTCTTTTTTTATAAGTTTATAAAAGATTTGCTATGATTTTTAGAAAAAATTTGATAAAATAAGTTGTGTTATATGGGTAGGAAGGATGATCAACGTGAAAATTTTAAAAAAGATTTTTGATCACGAATATAAAGAATTAGAACGTTTCAAAAAAATTGCTGATAAAGTGGATGCTTTAGAAGAAGAATATAGTAACTTATCAGATGAAGCGTTAAAGGGGAAAACAGAAGAATTTAAAGAGAGATTGGCAAATGGTGAAACATTAGAAGATATTTTAGTAGAAGCATTTGCTACTGCTAGAGAAGCTGCATACCGTGTAATTGGTGAAAAACCATATTATGTTCAAATTTTAGGTGGATTAGCAATTCATTATGGAAATATTTCTGAAATGAAGACTGGTGAAGGAAAAACTCTTACTTCTACTATGCCAGCATATTTAAATGCTCTTTCAGGAAATGGTGTTCATATTATTACAGTAAATGAATACTTGGCTGGTCGTGATGCAGAATGGATGGGAAATATCTATCGCTTTTTAGGACTTACAGTTGGAGTAAACTATAGAGAGTTAACATCAGCCGAAAAACGAGAAGCATATCAATGTGATGTTATGTATTCTACGAATAATGAAATTGGTTTTGACTATTTAAGAGATAATATGGTTGTTAATGCTAAAGATAGAGTTCAAAGAAAATTAAATTTTGCAATTATCGATGAAGTGGATTCTGTTTTAATCGATGAAGCAAGAACTCCATTAATTATTTCTGGTGGTTTTATGAAGTCAGCTAATTTATATCGCGATACAGATAGATTTGTAAAGACTTTAAAAGAAAACGAAGGCTATATATATGATGAAAAAACGAAAGCTGTTTCTTTAGATGAAAAAGGAATTTTAGCAGCAGAGAAAGCGTTTAAGGTGTCTAATTTATATGATTTGAAAAATACAAATTTAGTACATTTTATTAATCAAGCATTACGTGCAAATTATGCAATGAAAAATGGATTTGATTATATAGTCAAAGATGGCAAAGTTGTTATAGTTGATCAATTTACTGGACGTTTAATGGAAGGAAGAACGTATTCTGATGGATTGCATCAAGCGATTGAAGCAAAAGAAAATGTAGAAATTCAAGAAGAAACAAAAACATTAGCAACAATTACATTCCAAAATTTATTCCGTATGTATAATAAATTATCTGGTATGACAGGAACTGCTAAGACAGAAGAAGAAGAGTTTAGAGATATTTATAATATGTATGTTATTTGTATTCCAACTAATCGTCCTGTTGTACGTAAAGATTACGAAGACTTGATTTTCGCAACTAAAGAGGGAAAATATAAAGCTATTGTAAATGAAATTAAAGAACGTCATCAACAAGGTCAACCAGTTTTAGTTGGTACGATTGCTGTTGAAACAAGTGAATTAATTAGTTCAATGTTAAAAAAATTACATATTCCACATGAAGTATTGAATGCAAAAAATAATGCACGTGAAGCAGAGATTATTGCCAATGCTGGACAAAAAGGTGCTGTTACAATTGCTACAAATATGGCAGGACGTGGAACTGACATTAAATTAGGTGAAGGTGTAAAAGAATTAGGTGGATTGTGTGTAATTGGAACTGAACGTCACGAATCAAGACGTATTGATAATCAATTAAGAGGACGTTCAGGACGTCAAGGTGATCCTGGATTTTCACAATTCTGCGTTTCTTTTGAAGATGATTTAATGGTTCGTTTTGGAACAGATAGAGCAAAGGATTTGTTAGCACGTGTAGGATTTAATGGGGATCAATCAATCCGTAATAAAATGTTATCAAACTCAATAGAAACAGCGCAAAAACGTGTGGAAGGAAATAACTTTGATATTCGTAAAACATTATTAAAATATGATGATGTAATTAATCAACAACGTGAAATTATTTATGCAAGACGTAATGAAATTTTAGATAATGAAAGTATTCATGAAGAAACTTTAAATACATTTAAAAATACCATTGCTGATTTAGTAGAAGATCATTTAATTGATGAAAAATATTTAAGTGAAAAAGATATAGATGAAATTCTTGAAACAGTCAATGAAAACTTTTTGAAAAATGACATGAAAAAAGAAGCTATAGAGGGAATGGATACTGAAGAAATTATTTCATATATTTATGCTCGTGTTGTTGCAGAATATGAAGAAAAAATGAGTCAAATTCCAGAAGAAGTAAGTCATGAATTTGAAAAAGCTATTACCCTTCGAGTAATTGATACTCATTGGATGGATCATATTAACACTATGTCACATTTACGTGAAGGAATTTATTTACGTAGTTATGCTCAAGTAGATCCATTACAAGCATATACAAAAGAAGGATATCAATTATTTGATGATATGACATATACTATTGACAGAGAAACTACAATCTATTTACTGCGTGCTGAAATTCGACAAAATATTGAACGTAAACAAGTTGCTAAAGGAGAAGCAGTTGAAGATAAAACAAAAGAAAAAAAGCAAAC
>CAMBYP010000046.1 GCA_945872435.1 uncultured Mycoplasmatota bacterium | reverse complement strand
CGTGTTGATGGAAGAATGAGAACAGGAATGTTTGAAGTAGATTATCCATTAAATACTTATTACTTTGATGACACAACAGGTGAAATGAAAACAGGATTACAAACAGTAGGAGAATATACATATTATTTTGAAGAAAATGGGAGATTATTTAGTGACGGATTAAAAACATTAAATGGAAAAACATATTTTTTCAGTCGTGTTGATGGAAGAATGAGAACAGGAATGTTTGAAGTAGATTATCCATTAAATAATTATTATTTTGACGAGACAACAGGCGAAATGAAAACTGGAGTACAAACAGTAGGAGAATATACATATTATTTTGAAGCAGATGGAAAAATGTATCATAATGGATTTAAACAAATCGACGGTAAAACATACTTCTTCAGTCGTGTTGATGGAAGAATGAGAACAGGAATGTTTACAATCGATGATGTTTATTATTACTTTGATGAAGTAACTGGTGAAATGAAAACAGGATATCAAGTGATTAATGGTATTACCTATTATTTTAATGAAGATGGCTCTTTATATAATGGTTTTTATGATATAAAAGGTAATCAATATTATATGCAACCAGATGGAACGAGAGCCACTGGATGGCATACAATTCAAGGAGTTAAATATTATTTTAATAATAATGGAATGTTAATTGCCCGCGATGCCAAGTTTATTATTGATGTTTCTAGTTGGCAAGGTATTATTAATTGGGATGCAGTAAAACAAGAAGGAAAAGTTGACGGTGTTATTTTACGTATGGCTATCAATGATGTATTAGTTGATACACAATTTGAACGTAATTTAAGAGAATTACAACGATTAGGAATTCCTTATGGTGTTTATTTGTATAGTTATGCAGAAAATGGAACAGAAGCGAAAATGGAAGCAGATTGGATGGTAACTTTACTTAAAAGATATCAGATTAATCCAACTTATGGAATTTATTTTGATATTGAAGAATGGACACATTTAACACCAACTGATTTTGATGCGATTATACCAACATTTATTAATACAGTAAAACAAGCTGGATATTCTAATGTAGGAATTTATGCTGCTAAAAATTATATCAATCAATATTTTAGTCAGTCGGTTAGACCATATGTGACATGGGTAGCACAATATTATTACTATTGTAATTATCAAGGTAGTTATCAAATGTGGCAATATGGTGGTGGTAATGAAGGAGAATTCGTTTCTGGAATTAATGGAAGAGTAGACTCTAATGTATGGAGTAATTCGTTTCTTCCAATTTCACAATAAAAATTTCGAAAAAAGTATTGTCAAATGTCAACGAATTTGCTATAATGAATTCGTTGACTGAATTGGCGATGTAGCTCAGCTGGCTAGAGCGTCTGGTTCATACCCAGAAGGTCGAGGGTTCGATCCCCCCCGTCGCTACCAATTGAATTTAACTAGATAATTAATTATCTAGTTTTTTTATGTATATAGAATGAAAATATGTATTTTTAAAATTGATCAGCTTTTGAAGTTTCTGATTGAAAATAATATGATATCTTTGATATACTATTAATGGTAAAGAAAGGTGATTATATGATAAAACTAGTATTAGTAAGACATGGACAAAGTCTTTGGAACTTAGAAAATCGTTTTACGGGATGGACAGATGTAGAATTATCAGAACAAGGAATAGAAGAAGCGAAAGAAGCAGGGAAATTATTAAGAGAAGAAGGGTATCATTTTGATATTGCTTATACTTCTTTATTAAAAAGAGCAAATGACACCTTAACATATATTTTAGAAGAATTGAATGAAAAAAATATTCCTATTGAATATAGTTATAGATTAAATGAAAGACATTATGGGGCGTTACAAGGTCTTAATAAAGATGAAACAAGAAAGAAATATGGAGAAGAACAAGTGAAATTATGGAGACGTAGTGCTGATGTAAGACCTCCAGCTCTTACGAAAGATGATCCAAGATACCCAGGAAATGATCCTAAATATGCTTCTCTAAATTCAGATGAATTACCACTTACAGAAAATTTATTAGATACTGTCAATCGTGTAGTTCCATATTATGAAGAAAAAATAAAACCAGCTTTGCTAACTGGTAAGAAAGTAATTATTGTTGCACATGGAAATAGTTTGAGAGGACTTATCAAATATTTAGATGGTGTATCTGATGAAGAAATTGTAAATATTGAGATACCAACTGGAAATCCTTTGATATATGAATTAGATGAAAATTTAACACCTATAAAACACTATTATTTGAAATAAAGAAGATTGCAGAAGTGCAATTTTTTTGATATGATGAAACAGTAGAAAGTAGGATTATATGAAAAAAATTTTATTATGTTTAATATTATTATTTTGTCCTATTATTGTTTTTGCAAAAGATGTACCAGATGTTTCGTCAGAAGCAGTAGTACTTTATCAATTAAATGAAAATAAAGTAATTTTTACAAAAAATGCTGATAAAAAATTAGCACCAGCAAGTTTAACGAAGATTATGACTATTTTAGTTGCAATAGAAGAAATTCCTAATTTGGATGAAACAGTAACTTTAACTTCTAATATGTTTCAAGGCCTGGCAAGTCAAAATGCTTCCGTTGCGGGATTTCAAATTGGTGAGAAAGTGACATATCGTGATTTACTTTATGGTGCGTTATTTCCATCTGGTGGTGATGCAACACAAGCACTTGCCATATTATTAGAAGGAAGTACCGAAAAATTTGTTGAAAAGATGAATGAAAAGGCAAATGTAATAGGAATGAACGATACACATTTTGAAAATGAAACAGGATTACCTGATATCAATCATTTTTCAACTGCTTCAGACATGGCACTTCTTTTAAAAGAAGCATTAAAAAACGAAAAATTTTATGAATTATTCACAACTAGAAGTTATCAAACAAGTAATCAAAAACATACATGGATTCCATCGTTTTTAAAGACAGCTAATACTTATCATATTGATGTAGATGAAATTTTAGGAGGGAAAACAGGTTTTACCAACGAAGCTGGTTATTGTTTAGCAAGTTTAGCTCAGTATAATAATGTGAAATATTTATTGGTAACATTACATGCTCCTACTAGTGGTAGTAAAGCAGGGGCGGTATATAATAGTAAATTAATTTATGATTATTTTAAAAATAATTATGGTTATCAAGAATTGATACAAAAAAATGAAGCTTTGTTATCACTTAAAACAGAAAAATATTCAGAAGTAAAAAATGTGGATGTGATATCAAAAGAAAATATTTCATATTATTTACCGAATGACTATAATAAAGAAGAATTACGTATGGAATACCAAGGAATAGAAGAAATTTCATATGGTATGAAAAAAGGTAAGAAAGTAGGAACAGTTACTTATTACTATCAAAACGAAAAATTAGGAAGTGTATCTGCATATTTAAATCAAGATATTTCTTTTTCTCCATTCCTATTTTTAAAAGATCATTGGCTATGGATCATATTTGTTTTTGTGATATTTATGATTATTGTTTTTAAGATAACAAATAAAAAAAGAAAGAAGAAAAAGAGAAAAATTAAATAATTGTTTGAATATAAAAATTATGTTATACTAACAAAAGAAAAAGAAGGAATTGATATGAAAAATTTAAATCGTATTTTAATATTTTTATTTATTGTGATTGATGGATGGTATGTGTATGATCATTTAAGTAGAGGAGATATGAATCGCTTAGAAATTGCTTTGGCAGTGATTCCTGTGTTGTTAGCACCTTGGTTGATTGATAAAGTCTTACATTATAAAATGTCTGAAACATTGAAATTTGTATATTATTTGTTTACATTTGCATGTGTGATTTTAGGTAGCGTATTAAATTTATATAATATTCCTGAAACAAGATGTTTTGATAAGGTAACACATTTTATTTCTGGTTTTTTAACTTCTATTGTGGCTTTAATGGTTTTGAAATATGGAAAAGTAAAAACGGAAAAGAAATGGTTTGTACCAATTTTTATTATTTTATTTAGTGTAGGAATCGCAGGAATATGGGAGTTTTTTGAGTATTTCATGGACATGATTACTGGTGGTGATACACAGCATGCATTAACGACTGGAGTAGGTGATTCTATGGATGATATGTTAGTTGCCACACTCGCAAGTATTTTATTTTCCATTTATTATTACTATCAATTACATTATGCAAAAAAGAATCAGATTGAAATGTTAGAAAAACATTTGTAGAAAAGAGGTATTTATGTTACAGATTAAAAACGAATTATTTCAGGAACAATTTATTGATATGAATTTAAGAGAGAGAACTTATGAAGGAACGAGTATTGTTTCATTATTGTTTGATATTTCATTTTACCCTAAAGAACTGAACGAAGAGATTGTATCTGGTACTATTTCTGTTGTTGTGGATACTTGTGATATTCATTGTTTAAATGATTTAGAAAATAAAACGTGGAATCATGAAGTAAAAGTATCTGTATCTGTTTCAAGAAATGGTCGTTGGGAACAATATGATGCATATGATGGAATCTTATCATTAAAGAAACTTCATCAGAATTGTATTGGATTTCAATTAGAAAGTAAAAAGAATGAACTAAAAATTGATAGCCAAGCAGTTATTGTTAGTTTGTATTCAACCAGTACAAATAAAGAACAATTAACAAAAGTATTTGATATGACAGATTTTTATAAAACACCTATTATAAAACAAATTCAAAAAAGAGAAATTACTAAATATTATGTAAAAAGTGAGAGAGAATAAAATGAATCAAAAGTTAAGAAAGACATGTTTTTTGGGCTCTATTTTGCTGTTCCTACTTTTGGCATTTTTAGTGACTTTAAAGTTAACAACACATGTAGATGAAGCCGTTTCAAAACTGTTTATAGAACTTAGAAATCCTGGCTTGACAATGTTTTTTAAACAAATTACAGATTTTGGATACGTTCAAGTTTTAGTCATTTTAATTGCTGTTATTTTAATTGTATTTCATAAATATCGTTTTGCTTATATTTTGCCAATTCATGTAGGTATTTGTGTAATATTTAATTTATTATTAAAGAACTTATTTTTAAGACCAAGACCAA
>CAMBYP010000045.1 GCA_945872435.1 uncultured Mycoplasmatota bacterium | reverse complement strand
TGGTATGATGAACAAATACCTTTTGTAGAAGCAGCTGAAATAGGTACCGAAAAAGTGATTAAAGATCATTCAACAATTGGTATTGTAGTAACAACAGACGGTTCTATTGGCGAATTAACTCGTAATGATTATTTAGAAGCAGAAGAAAGAGTAGTAGGCGAATTAAAAGAAATAGGGAAGCCATTTATTGTACTTTTAAATTCAACACATCCAATGCTTCCTGAAACAGAAAGATTAAGTGAAAAATTAACAGAAAGTTATGGAGTTCCAGTTTTACCAGTTAGTGTTGAAAATATGACAGAAAGAGATATTTATTCTATTTTAAGAGAGGCTTTATATGAATTTCCAGTAGCAGAGGTAAATGTCAATATGCCGGAATGGATAGGATGTTTGTCAAAAGATCATTGGTTAAAGAAAATATATATGGAAAAAATCAGAGAAAGTGTTATTGAAATAGATAAATTAAAAGATGTGGATAAAATTATCACTCCTTTTCAAGATTGTGAATATATAAAAAGAGCATATTTATCTGATGTGAATACAGAAACTGGTATTATCACTTTAACACTAGAGTGTCCTAATGATTTATATAGTGTTGTTTTAAAAGAAATTATTGGAGTAGATATAACGTCTAAGTCTGCACTATTATCGTTATTCCAAGATTACCAAATTGCTAAAAAAGAATATGATCAAGTAAAAGATGCGCTAACTATGGTAAAACAAACAGGTTATGGAGTTGCTACTCCAAGTTTACAAGATATGAAATTATCAACCCCAGAAATTATTAAACAAGGTAGTCGTTATGGTGTTAAATTGAAAGCGGTAGCGCCATCTATACATATGATTCGCGTAGATGTAGAATCTACATTTGAACCAATTATTGGGTCAGAATTACAAAGTAAAGAACTAATCCAGTATTTGATGAAAGATCATGATAACGATCCATCTAGTATTTGGAAAAGTGAAATTTTTGGTCGCAGTTTAGATGTAATTGTAAAAGAAGGTATTCAAGCTAAAATATCATTGTTACCTGACAATGTTAGATTTAAATTGCAAACGACATTATCTAAATTAGTAAATAAAGGATCTGGAAACTTATTTGCAATTGTATTATAGAATATATAATGTAAAAATCACCATAATATAAATGGTGATTTTTATGTATTATTTCAATACATTTTTAATATATTCTATATTGGGTTATTTATTAGAAACAATACGTTCTTTTTTTGTAAATAGTAAATTTACAAGTGGTATTTTATATGGACCATGGACTCCTATTTATGGAATTGGAATTGTATTAATTATTTTAATTTCTAATTATTTATTTTTACATTTACATTTATCAAGATGGCTTGAAACATTGATTACATTTTTTCTTATTACTATTATTTTAACAATACTAGAATGGTTAGGGGGAATATTGATTGAAAAAATATTTCATGTTGTTTTTTGGGATTATAGTAAAGAAGCATTTTCTATTGGAAAATATATATCACTCAGTAAAAGTTTTATATGGGGAATAGGCTCAATTCTGTTTATATATGTTTTAAAGCCATTATTGGACAATTTTATTAAGCATGTTCCTTTTTTTATAACGGTAATTCTGTTTCTTGTTATGATTAGTGATTTATTGGTGACAATCGTAAATAAAACAAAAATATAAAACAATCCATTTAGGATTGTTTTAGTTTGTATAACGTAATGTTTCATTTGAAATATTAAATATAATTCCTACCATAATCATGTAACTAAGGAGACTAGAACCTCCATAACTGATAAATGGTAAAGTAATTCCTGTAATGGGCATAAGTCCAATTGTCATTCCAATATTTTGAAATTGTTGATAGATTAGCATACCTACAATTCCACCGATGACATATTTATTGATATTAGAATTATTTTTAATTGCAATCATAATAAGTTTTACATTAAAGAAAATGAGAAGTGAAATAAGAGCTAGAGAACCAATAAAACCAAAATTACTACCAAATACAGCAAATATAAAATCAGTTTGTGGCTCTGGAAAATAAACTGGTGTTTTATTAAAACCATGTCCAAATAAACCTGCACTACCAATTGCACTAATTCCATTTTCTAATTGATAACCACTTTTATTTGACCAATCTAGTAAACGATCAATACGTAAAAAGAAGCTAGTTCCAAATATTTTTACAAAAAGATCTTGATTGATAAAATAAATTGCTAAAATAAGCATAATAGCTACTGCACCAATTCCAAATAATAAAGCAAACCAACGATAACGAATACCAGAAATAAAAAGCATTACAATTGTAATTAATAAATAAATTAAAACAACTCCTGTATCAGGTTGCATAAATGTTAAAATACTTGGAATTCCAACAACAATACCTACTTTAATTAAAAATCTAAATTCTTCCATAACAGTAGGATTATCGAAATTGTCATTGAAATTTTTAATCATCGAACCTAGTGTCATGATTAAAATAATTTTCATAAATTCACTCGGTTGAATGGTACCTAAGTTATAAGGAAGAGTATACCAACATTTTGCTTCATTAATTGTTGTACCAAAGAAAAAAAGACCAATTAATGATAAAACGCCTAAGCCATACAAAATCCATATATTTCTATAAATAAAATCATTTCCAATAAACATGATAAAGTAGGCAAGCATAAACCCGATTGTATACCAAACAACTTGTTTTAACGCAAGATTCTGCATATCACTACCAAGTAAACTTTGAGCACTATAAATAGTAATGACACTGATAATCGCAAATAAAATCATTGGTATTAAAATGCCTTTATCAACTTTATACTTTGAAATGTTTTTCATAAACATCACCCTATCTTATCTTACACTAAAAATAACTTTGTTACAACAAAACTTGATAGATATGACAAAAAAATCCATATCTTGTTGCTACTTATATTTAAAATGTGGTATAATGAAAACGGTGATAATATGGAAAATTGGATACAGTATTTAATAATTTTAATAATCTTAATTATAATTGGAATTGCAATTACACGTTCTAAGAGAAAAGATTTTAAAATGGAATTAAATAAATTAGTAGAGTATTTAGGTGGAAAAGATAATTTATTAGATTATGAATTTCATAAATCTAGATTTATTGTGAATGTAAAAGATGTGAATAAAGTAAATAAAGAGGGCATTCAAAAATTAGGAGCACAGGGAATTGTTGAAATTGAAAATCAATTAAAAATTATTTTAGGACCTGATGCAACACATTTAAAAAAGTATATTGATGACTTAAAGTGATATATTATCACTTTTTTTGTGCTTTTTCGACAAAATTCGACAAATCAAATTGATATAGTAATTATGAAAGAAAGGGGAAATTTATGAATTTGTTTGAAGGAATGTTATTAAACATGATTTTTATTATATTTCCAGTATTCATTTATTTATTTTATTTAATCCAAACAAAGAATATTGAGGAAAAGAATAATGCATTGTTTTTAGATTTTGCTTTTGTTTCATCTGTATATTTATCAATTCGATTTGGTATGAATTTTTTTCCATTACCAACGCTTTTTTTAATCACGATACCATTATTTTTAGCTTATCAAAATCATCATATGTGGTGTGGAATTTTGATTAGTTTGATATTATTGTCTGTACAATTATCTTATTATCATGAAAATTTATGGTTGTTGATTATGATGTATAGTATTTATTTTATTATTTATTTGTTATTTTCTTATAAGAAAATACGTGAAAAATATATGATGCTTTGTTATCTTTTTGGCAATGTGTTTTTTACTTTGTTTTATATGATTCGTATGAATATTTTGGCTAGTCAAAACTTTTCCATATATATTCAAATCTTTATATTAATTATTACTGTTTTCTTTGTTCCTTATTTATTATTAAAATTATTAGTAAAAGGAAATGAAATTGTTCATTTTCATCTTTCATTAAAGGAGTTAGAACAACAAAAACAATTTCAAAATAGTTTATTTAAGATTACTCATGAAATAAAAAATCCAATTGCGGTTTGTAAAGGATATTTAGATATGTTTGATGTAAATAACAGTGAACATAGTAAAAAATATATTCCAATATTGAAAAAAGAAATAGAAAGGACTTTAGTATTAATTCAAGATTTTTTAGCAACAAATCATGTAAAAATAGAAAAAGAAGAAATGGATATGAATATGTTGTTGGAAGAAGTAATACATAATTTTAAACCAATTCTGAAAAAAAATCATATTCAATTGCAACTTGATTTACAAGATGAAGAATATTATATGATGGGTGATTATTATCGCTTAAATCAAGTATTTATTAATATATTAAAAAATGCTATAGAAGCTATAAAAGAAAATGGTATACTTTCCATTTCAACAAAATTAACAGATAATCAATTATTTATTTATATCAAAGATAATGGAGTAGGAATTACCTTAGAAAATTTGAAAAAAATAGCTGAACCATTTTTTACAACCAAAGAATATGGAACAGGTCTTGGAGTAGGTTTATCTATGGAAATTGTAAAAAAACATCAAGGTACTATGAAATATTATTCTAAAGAAGGTAATGGAACAACTGTGGAGCTTGTTTTTCCATTATTGGAATCATTGTAATGAATTTAAAATTCATGTATAATGAATAATAGGTGATACTTATGAATCATAGATTAAAAATTTTAGCTGTGTCAGGTACTTTATATGAAAAAGGAGTGCAGTTAGGAAAACAATTTCATACATCAATTCAAACTGATATGGAAATGGTTAAAGAACTTTGGAAAGACGAAGATGTAAAAGATCGATTTTTAATTGTAAAACGAAAATTAGAAGAAAAGTATGGAGATTTATTAGAAGAAGTATACGGTAGAGCAGATGGTGCAAATGTAAACCGTGATGATTATTTATTATATTTATGTCCTGAAATTTATACTTATCATGAATCTTGCACAGATATTATAGTGAAAAATCATCATCATGAAATTATTGGTGGACATAATGAAGATGGAAATTATTCATTAGATAATTCTGCTCTTGTAAAGTATCAAACTAATTATGGATATTTATGTGATTTTTTTACTACAAAAACTTTAGCTGGAGGAAATTTTTGTTGGAATAGTCATGGTATGATTTTTACAGGAAATTCGATTTATGTGAAACACATCAATCATATTGGAATCCCTTGTTGGTTTATTTTAAGACGTGTAGTAGATGCTAGAAATATGGAAGAGGTACTTGCTTTATTTGATAATAAAGATGCTGCTAGTGGTTTTAATTTAAATGTAGTTGATACAAATGCTAAAAGAGCTGTTTCTATTGAATATCGTTTAGATATTAAGTCAGTCATTGAAGTAAATGATAAATTTGCTCATTCTAATCATTTTACGAGTGAAATTGGATTACCACTTACTAAAAAAGGATCTAATTCTAAATTTCGTTTGGAAAAATCTATGGAATTTTTAAATAAATATTCGTTAAATTATCGCCGTATAGATGAAAAAGATATTTTAAATATTTTACAATATCGTGGAAAGACACCAAAAACATCAATATTAGATACAAAATATCCAGAAATTACTGCACTTACTTTTCTATATAATAGTAAAAGACAAATTGTTATATATTGTTATTTGGATCATTATAAGTATCGTATTTCTTATGATATGGGTAATTTATTTTCTTCAGAATGCGAAAGCAGTATGGAATTATTTTCTATTTAATAAAAAAGAACCTATGATTCTTTCATGAAGGTGTAAGATAAAAGTAGACACAAAAAGAATGTGTTTACTTTTTCTTTTG
>CAMBYP010000044.1 GCA_945872435.1 uncultured Mycoplasmatota bacterium | reverse complement strand
GTGAAAGCACTACTAATATATCATTTGCTTTTTTCATTGTCAACACTTTTTTTAATTTTTTTTGAAAAAATATTAACTTATTATTTTTTTGCTCTCATAACAGTATATAATATGCATAAAAAAACAAAAAATACCATAAAAATGGTATTTAACTATACTCACGGTTTTGCTTCACTTGATTTTTATAAATGTTATAATATTTCATATTTGAAACATTGGAAAATGCAAAAAAATGATTTTTATATTCTCGTATCAATTCATCTAATGCTTCATTAATAATATAGTCCAATTCTTTAGAATAATGCATTATTTTTTTATGATATTTATATTCCATACGATCTAAAATTTTATAACTCCCATTAGGAAACACACGAAGGTCTAAATCATAATCAATATACTTGATTGTATTATCTTCAATAATGAATGGTGATGCTATATTACAATAATAATAAATGCCATTCTTTTTTAGTTGAACAATAATATTGTACCAACGATCTTTAAAAAAATATAATATAGCTGGTTCTTTTGTTTTCCAATAACTACCATCTGACTCAATTACCAAAGTTTTATTATCACCAAATACAATATAATCATCATGTATATCTAAAACAACTGCTTCATCCCATGAACGATGAACTTTTTTATTATGTTTATAACACTGTATCTGTAAGCAATCCCCCACTTTCAAATTTTTCATATAAACCTTCTTTCGTTTTCATTATATAATAAAGAAACAAAAAAGAAAAGTAAAAAACATTTACTTTTCTTTCAATTCTTGATTTACAACATAAAGTGCCTTTTGTAATTGATTATCGTTTTCTTGTGTAGGATTTTCAAAATACTTTTCATCTAATTCAACATTTTCATCTGGTGTAATTCCTTTTTCATGAATCCAATTTCCTTTTGGAGTTAACCATTTTTTAGTAGTAAATTTATACTGTGTACCATCTTGTAATGTATTTAATTCTTGAACAGTACCTTTACCATAGCTTTTTGTCCCCACAACTTTAGCACCATATTCTTCTTTCATTGCAGCAGTAAATAGTTCTGATGCTGAAGCTGAACCACTATTTTGCAAGATTACAATAGGATATTGCTTTGTCTTTTTACCAGTAGAATAATATTTAGTTTTTTTACCTTTATTCTCTATTTGATAAATAACATGGCTTTTATCCATCATTAAAGATAACATATCTGAAACAACAGTAAGATGTCCTCCCGTATTATCTCGTACATCAATTATCATGCCCTCTATATTTTCTTTTTCTAACTTTTCTATTGTTTTTTTTAATTGACTATATGTCGTAGCCGAAAAAATATCAATTTTAATGTATCCTATCTTGTGATTTTCTTGCATAATTGTTTTTGATGAAACAGATTGAATAATAATAATACTTCTTTTTAACTTGGCTGTCTTTTCTTGTCCATCACGAACATAGACAACCGTAAATTCACCTGATTTTTTTGTTTTTGCATAATCTGAAAATTCAGTTGTTTCTTTTCCAGTAAGATTTTTATCGTCTATCTTCTTAATAATATCTCCTTCTTCAATGCCCGCTTTTGCAGCTGAAGAATTTTCAAAAACTCTCGATACGATAATATTCATGTCTTTATCATTATATACTTCTAAACCGACTCCTTGATAAGTTCCTGCCAAAGAAGCATCAAAATTAGATGATGTTGTTTTATCTAAATATGTTGAATAAGGATCATCTAGACCTGATAGCATTCCCTTAATTGCATTATCAATTAATTCTTGTTTATCTACTTCCTTATAATAACTGTCAACAATATTTTGATAAGTATCAATAAATTCTTGCAGAGAATTATCTTTTATATTTGTAGTATTAGTTGTTTCTTTTGATAAATATGTTTTTGTACAAACATATGTCATTAAAATAGATACAATTGTTGTCACAATAACCAAAAAAATTACTTCAGTATGAGTAAATGGATTTACAATGCGTTTTGTATTTTCTTTGTTCATTTTTTTCTTATCTATTTCAGTTTTATTTTTATTGTTTGAATGTTTTTCCATATTTTCATCATCACCTTATATTAATATATCATATTTCATTCAATATTGTACATGATAAAAAAGAGAAACAAAAACTTTACAAAAAAAGAAAGCACAATTATTGTGCTAACTCTTTTAACTGATTTGCAATTTCTTCTCCTTGATAAACATCAGTAATTTTATGGTCTGTTATTTTCAAAAATGCTTTATCATGAATGCGAAAGCCAGAAATTTTCTCAGGTTTTAAATTTTCATCTTCACTAATATATTTATGATTAAAAGAATCATCTAAATTCACCGTATAAATGTCAAGATGATCTCCTACATTTTTATACGTTGTAATATAAGAATCATACAATTCTTGATAATAATCGTCCTCATAATTCAATAACACATAATATTCATCAGAAGATTGATTTAAAATTTCACCAATCATAATTTTATCATATTGAATGACTGCAGTTTCTGGAGTAGTATTTACTTTATTATTTCTCTTATTCATATATTTACTAACATAACCAGTCAAAAAATAAAAAATAGCAAACAAAATTAAAATAATAACAATTATTTTTACTAATTTTGTTCCTTCATCTGTTGTTGAAATTTCATTTACTTTTTCCTTCTTTTTACTCATTTTTATCACCACGTTATTATTATAACATAAAACAAAAAAAAGGAAATAGTTTTTTCTATTTTCCAATAGGCATAACACTAACAGAATTTACCACAGAAAGCATTTCTTCCTGTGACAATGATGAGGTCATGACATAATACTCTACATTGTTATCAATCCATGAAACACTAGAATCTGTAATTGCTCCTACACCACTCGTTAATAACACTGGTTCTCCCTCAACTGGTGTAATGACCATATTATCATTCATTTTTGAAGTTTCTTGTACAAAAACAAATGGATTAGCTCCTGCAAAAGTTAAAATAACTCTCTCACTTGTTTCATTATCAACTTTATCTTGACTTTCTAAACTAGTATTTTTAGGAATATACATTGGATAAATAATCTCATCTATTTTACTTACTTTTTCATCTTGAGTAGTGGTCTCACGTGCTACCTCCATATTATTATTTAATTCAAAATAGTTTTTGTTAAATTTTGCCTTATAATCTACCTTTTTAAATTTCATAGAAATACTTATATTTCCTGATTTATCATAAACTTCTACTGTTTTAAAATTTAATTTTTTATCCAAAACAATTTTTTGTTTTACTAAACTTTTATTGCTTACATAGTTTACCTTCGTTATAAATTCATAACCAGAATCTGTTTTCTTAAATTTTCTGTCTTCTTTATTTTTCATATCTTCTAACAATGGTTGCAAAATATAAGATTGCGAACTATTATATGGCCAATCGCTTTGAAATTTGAAACTTTTGTTCAATGATGGAGTTAATACTATAACACACAAAAGTTTAACCTTTTTATATTTTTTTAAAGCCTCTTATGGCTTAGTCCTCTTTAATTTCAAAATCTAATAATTGATTACATACATCCTCATATACATCTTGTGAATACTTGATTGTATCAATTAAATATTGTTTATCATTATCATATTCTTTTAAACCTCTCATATAATAAGGTCTATCTTTATCTAGTATAATAAATGGCATAATGTTATTTTTCAAACACTCTTTAAACATTATCATTCTGCCGACACGACCGTTGCCATCTCCGAAAGGGTGGATTCTCTCAAACCTAACGTGAAAATTAATTATATATTTTAAAGTAACTTTCTTTAATTTTAAATATTCAGTAAGTAACTCATCAATGTCTTTCTCCACATCTTTAGGGTCGCTTGTTTTAATGACGTTTACTATTCCTATTATATTAGGAACTACTTTAAAGCCCCCAACATTATATCTAGGATCATCTTCATCACTCGTGTTTCGCTTTAAAATTTTATTCATCTCTATCATCATTTCTTTTGAAAGAGGTTTATCTACATTATCTAACATATAATCAAATAATTTAAAATGATTTTTAGCTTCTGTTAAATCATCTAATTTAATAACATCATCACTCTTTGGAATAAAACTAGAAGTATCAAATATTGCTTCTGTTTGTTCTTCTGTTAATCTACTTCCCTCTATCTTGTTAGAATTATAAGAGAAATTAACTTGTGAAAAATGATAAATATTACCTTTAAATTTAGATTCTTTTTGTTTGATTAATTCGTGTTTGATTTTTTGTACGTCCATTTACTTCACATCCTTATTATATTATACTAGCCTAAACTTATAATAAATATCGATATTTTTATCTTCATCAATTTCGATTCTATCAATAAGTGTAGTAATGAGAGCTCTAGTAGGTTTTTCTAGCTTTAAAAACTCTTCTATTTTTTGTGCGTAGTGTTTATCATCGGTAACATTTGTATTTTCGAGATTTTTTAATTGCTCTTTATAAAGTTTAATTTCCTTTTCTTTATTCTTTATATCAAGAGTAAAATTATTATATGTTCTTTTATACATCTCTAAAGTTATATTACCATCTAACTTATCATTATAGCAAACATCAATTTTTCGTTTTAGATTCTCTATTTCGTTATCTAATTTATTAATTTCGTAAAGTATTTTGTTTTTCTTATTCTTTAATTTATCAGAATTTTTTAAAGCATTTTCTAACATATTAGCATTAATATACTTTTTGCACATACGTCTTAATTCATTTAAAACAATTTCTTCAATTTCAAAATACTTAACACTATGAGGAGTACACACACCTTGTTTTTTTCTTTTAGCCCAGTAATTACAATTACCATAAATTCTTGTAACTTCCCCATACTTTTTCGTTACTTGTTTATGAGCTCTAAAACCAAAAGTATGACCACACTCTTTGCAAAAAATAAGTCCACGAAGTAATAAACTATTAGTAATACCATCACCTTTAAACCTATTTTTATTACTTTTAAACATATTTTGCACAATTTCAAAAGTAGCTTTATCAATAATAGCAGGTACAGCATTCTCACAAATAATCCAACTATCTTCTCTTGTATGAATACGTTTTTTAGACTTATAATTAATTTTCTTTTGCTTACATTGAGTGAGATTACCAATATAGGTTGGACAAACAAGTATATCTCTTACTGTCCTGGTAGCCCATACCCCATAATGATAATTATTTTGTCCTATCTTCATATTTTTGTGCTGACTAGGAGTTGGAATTTTTTCATCAGTTAAAGTATAACATATTGTTCCTAGTGAACATCCACTAGCAAACATATTAAATATTCTTTTAACAACTTTAGCAGCTTCTTCATCGATTACTAACTTATGTTTATCTTCTTCACTCTTTTTATAGCCATAAGGAGCATAAGCTCCAACAAACTGACCATTCCTTTTTTTAGTATATAAAGAACTCCTTAATTTATTAGATATATCTTTAACATACATATCATTAAAAGCACTTTTAAATACCAACATATCATTAGCAGAAGAATTTTTTGCTGTATCAATTCCATCATTAACAGCTACATACCTAATTCCATGTTCTGGAAAATACTTTTCAACATAATAGCCAAACTCAATATGATCTCTTCCAAGTCTTGATGTATCTTTAGTAATAATCATATTGATTTTTTTATATTCGCAGTCTTTAATCATTCTTTTAAAGCCATCTCTATCAAAAGTTGTTCCAGAAACCCCATCATCGACATACTCATCTACAAAGAGTAAATTATTATCTCTAATATAATTTAAAAGCAAATCTCGTTGCGTCGATATACTACCACTTTCACCTAACCTCTCATCTTCCCTAGATAATCTTAAATATATTCCTACCTTATAGTCGTCTGTTATCATAACATCTCCTCTATAAGTCTAAGATTATATCCGTATCTATTATATCATTAAATTTTAAATCTTCGTCTAAAAAAGATAAGAAAAATGAACTAATTAGTTCGTCTAAAGTAAATGCTTTATCATCAAATATATTATTTACCTTATATTTGTCCATATGCCACCTCATTAAATGTATATGAGGCACGTCTTAAAATATTTTGTCTTGTTTTGTTATCTATATTAATTTCTCCTTTCCTTATATTATTAATAAAAATTCCTCATAATAAATTCAAATCCTTTCTATTTATATTCGCTTAATAAATTTTCCATTTCTTTTTGTTCTTCTAAAGTTGCAGGTGTACTTTCGCACCTATTT
>CAMBYP010000043.1 GCA_945872435.1 uncultured Mycoplasmatota bacterium | reverse complement strand
ATGATATAATTTAGAAGAAATAAAAAAGTGGTGAGATTATGAAATATTTTGATTATTCAGCAACGACTCCTGTTTCTTCAGAAGTCTTAGATACTTTTGTCAAAGTATGTAAAAAATATCCTGGAAATCCTAATTCACTTCATACCTTGGGAGTAGAAAGTAAACATTTCTTAGATATGGCTACCAATCAAATTGCAACATTACTTCATGTAAAACCGAGTGAAATTATTTATACCAGTGGAGCTAGTGAATCAAATAATACTGTAATAAAAGGTGTTTGTTTCAAATATCAAAATAGGGGAAAACATATTCTAACAACTCCATTAGAACATTCTTCTGTGTTAGAGCCGTTGAATTATTTGAAATCTTTGGGGTTTGAAGTTGAATATTTACCTCTTACAAAAGAAGGAAGTGTTGATTTAAAACACTTAGAGAAAATGATAAGAGAAGATACAATTTTAGTAACAATTGCTAGTGTTTCTAGTGAATTAGGAATTTTACAACCAATTGAAGAAATTGCAAAAATTGTAAAAAAATATCCAAAATGCTTTTTTCATGTTGATATGACTCAAAATATTGGTAAAGTTCCTTTTTCATTAGATGGTGTTGATTTTATGAGTATGTCAGCACATAAAATATATGGCTTAAAAGGTATTGGCTTATTATATAAAAAAGAGAATATTGATATACTCCCGTTAATTCATGGCGGTAAAAGTACAACGAAATATCGAAGTGGAACTCCTGCTTTACCACTCATTGCATCGCTTTCAAAAGCATTACGTTTAAGTTTGGAAAGCCAAGTAGAAAATGAAAAAAGAGTACTTGAGTTAAATCATTTACTTTTAAAAAAATTACAAGAGATAGAAGGAATTGTTGTAAATAGTACCTCTTTATCCATTCCTCATATTGTCAATATTAGTGTTATGGGAGTGAAACCAGAAACATTATTACATGCTTTAGAAAAACATGAAATATATGTTTCTACCAAAAGTGCTTGTGCAACTTTAGATAAATCACTTGCTGTATTTTCAGTGACAAAGGATGAAAAAAGATCTGTTTCTAGTATCCGTATTAGTTTATCTCATCTGACACAAGAAAAAGATATTTATGAACTTGTAGATGTTTTAAAAGAAGAAGTAGAAAGATTAAGATGGTGAGTTATGAAAAAAATATTATTATTTGTGATTGCTATAATATGTAGTATGAGTGGTATTTCAGAAGTTTCTGCCACTGATACTGTAAATGTTTATTTGTTTTCTGGTAGTACATGTTCTTATTGTGCAGAAGCTAGAAAATTTTTACAAGAAATAAAGTCTGATTATCCTTATATGCATACGATTGAATATGAAGTATGGGAACATCCAGATAATGCTACATTACATGAAAAAGTAAAAGAACAATTAGATTCTTCAAGTAAAGGGGTGCCATTTATTGTAATTGGTGATAAATCTTTTACAGGATTTGATGAATCAAGAAAGAATGATATTAGAAGAGCTTTAGAGTACTATGAAATGGAAGAATGTCCTGATATTGTTCAAGATGTTATTAATGGGGTACCCAAAAAAGAAAAAGAAAAATATGAGAACATTGAATTAGAAGAACCAAAAAAAGAAATTGATTGGGAAAATATTGCAATAGGTGGTATTATTATTGTCGCAATGTGTTTTGTAGTATACCTTTATTACAATACAAAAATTAGAAGATAAATATTCAAATAAACATAAAAAGAAGATGTCAAAATCACATATTGTGGAAAAAACTTGTAAATAGGCAAAAAAAGAATATGGAATGTTCCATATTCTTTTTGTTTGTGATAATTATATTTAGAAAGCGATAATAGGAGTAGAAAAGTAGTTGCAAGTAATATTAAAAATAGCATGCAATTGGATAAGATTATGAATAAAATATTTTCAATGTTGAATGATTTATTAGTCATATAGATTAAGAGGATAGTAATTAATTTGGATTCAAATAAATTTTTATTTATCTACTTTTTATTTACAAGTTTAGTAATAAAATCTCTATTTTTTTTTAATTTTTATGATATACTGTTTTTAGAAGAATAGGGGATGTATATGAAACGTTTGAAATTATTTTTATTATTAGTAATGGGTGTTGTTTTTTTTACAGGTTGTGCAGTTAAACAAGATTATTATTTTAAAATCCATAATGATAAATCAATGGATGTTCAATTTATAATGGCTGTAGATGATGAGTTAATTGATTTTGATATTGCTTCGTGGGAAAGTGAGCAAGCGGGTAACAATAATGCCGGACAACAAGTAAAAAAATACACTGATCAAGAAAGATGGAATCATTTAGAAGCAACGTTGAATGGACAAAGAGGAAATTCACAATTCTTTCAATTAAAAAAAGCAGGATATAGTTATGAAAAATATAATGAAAATGGATTAAAAGGGTATATTTTTAAAAAAACATTCGAAAATATTGACACTATGGCAAAATATGATACAAAACAATTTAAATTGGAACAATTTACAAAAGTTGGTGAGAGTCAATTATTTTCTAAAAAGTTAGGCACATATCGTGCTGAAATAAAAATAGCAGATACTCAAGCAACTACAGAAAGTACGATGGGAAATGTAAGAGTAGATTCTAAGGTAGTTGTAGAGTTAGATGGAAAAGCAGGTAAGAATAATGCTACAAATGTATCTGATGATGGAAAGAAATTAACATGGGATTTAAATGAATTAGATGGAAAAGTGATTTATTTCGAATTTCAATTACCAATGACTTTTTCTTTCATCATTATCATTGTTGCTTTTGTTATTTTCATTTTAGGAGTTTGTTATTTTGTATTACAAAAAGGAAATATCATAGAAAAATTGAAAGATAAGTTTAGAAAAAATTAAAAACAAGAAAATTTCTTGTTTTTACATAGAAACAGTTTTAGGTGACTGTTTCTTTTTTATCCAATTTTTTCCTTCTACTAATCTTGTTGTAAGCATAGCACTGACGCTATCACCAGTAACATTTAAACAAGTAGCAGGAGGATCAACTAACCAGCCAATGGTTGCGATAATAGCAAATGCTTCTGGTGGAAAACCATATAGACTTACAATTAACATTTCACCAATTAATCCTCCACCAGGAATACCACTCATGACAACAGCACTTAATACGGCAATTAAAATAGCAGTAGTTATCGTAAATGGTGAATAGAAAGGTTTGTTAAAAATACTGAATAAAAATACGATTTTTAAAATGGCAGCCATGGCACTTCCTTCCATATGCATAGTAGCGCCAATTGGTAATGTGACTTCACGAATGTCTTTTGGTACTTTCATTTTTTCTGTTTGTTCTAAATTTGTTGGTAAACTTGCAAGTGAACTTTGAGTTGCTAAAGAAGTTATCGTAATTGGAAATTGATTTTTATAAAATAATCTAATTCCTTTTTTACCACCTGCTAAATAAGCATATAATGTATAAAATACAATAAAATAAACGACACATAGAATATAATAAATTGCCATACTTTTCGCATAACTTCCAATTAAGTTAGGACCAAATTCACCAATTAAGCTAGCAAAATAAGCCATTAAACCAATTGGAGCATAATACATAATGATAGTAACAAGCTTCATCATAATTTTAGATAATGAATCTAATCCTTTTGCAATACTTTCTCCTTGTTTACCAATGATACTGGTTCCAATTCCAAATAAACATGAGAAAATAATAAGTGGTAACATGTGTTCTCTAGATAATAAATTAGCAAAATCACTAACTGTGATAGCTTCTACAATTTGATTTCCTATATTTGTTCCTTTTATATTTTCACTTGCCTCTATTAAAATATTACTATTTCCAACAGGATCAATGATTAGCAGTACAATTAACATTAAAATAGCAGCAATCGCACTGGTTGCAAAAAATACAAGAAAAGTATATTTTAGTATTTTTCCTAATCTTCTCATATCCACCATATTAGCAACACTACTGCTGATTGTAAAGAAAACGAGTGGAACTACAATGGTATACATTAAGTTTAAGAATATTTCTCCTAGTGGTTTTAAAACACTTGCTTTTTCACCTAAAATAACACCTAAAATACAACCTATGATAATAGAAATAAATAGTATAATAGGGAAAAAATAAGAATTTCTTTTTTTCATTTTAACCTCCTTAACAAACTATATGCGAAATATGATGATATTTGACAGGTATTTTATTTTATGATAGTATAAACCGCAACTAAAGGGGGAAGAAGTATGGAATTTAAAAGTAATATCTCTAAAGAAGAATATTTAAAAAAATTAAATATTGATACAGAATTAAACAAAGAAGAGGAAAAAGGTTCTTTACCACAAACTAATATAGAAGACTTAAAACAACAAATGAGTCAAGCATATCAAAACAATGATATTGAAGAAATGATTGAATTAGAGGAACCAACAAAATTGGATAAAGTAAAAGAATCATTTTCTAAGTTGAAACAATTTTCTAAACAAACAATTCAAACTAAAAAAGGTAATATTGAAGTATATAGTAATGATTTAATTGCAAATCATTATAAAGGAAATAAAAGAGGAAATCGAATATTTGTTTTAACAGCTGGTTCTATGGTGGCATGTGCAGTGTTTCCTAATGTATGGCTTAAGTTGATGACTGGTGCAGGAGCATTATGGGGAGCTAGTCAACTATACCATTATTATCAAATTACAGATAAAGATATCAATGAAGAAATGATTGAATATATTGAAGAAAATGAAAAAGTAAGACGTAAGTAGTCTTCTTTTTTTTGTGTTGACATTTATATTTCTTAGAGAATATAATGGATATATAATAGAGGTGTAGTTATGAATCAGTATCAAGGATTATCGTCAAAAGAAGTATTGGAATCAAGAGCAAAATACGGAATGAATATGATGGAAAAAAAGAAAAAAGAAAGTCTTTTTTCTAAAGTATTAAATGTTTTTAAAGAGCCTATGTTTTTGTTATTATTAATTACTGCTAGTATTTATTTTATATTAGGAGAAGTAGGTGATGGTATCATAATGCTTTGCTTTATTTTGTTTATTAGTGGAATTGAATTTTTTCAAGAGCAAAAAACAGATAAGGCATTAGAGGCATTAAATACATTATCAGCTCTTAATGTGAAAGTACTAAGAGATGGGAAAATACAAGAAATTGATAGTAAAGATATTGTAATGGGAGATATTATTTTTTTAGAAGAAGGGGATAAAGTATCTGCAGATGGTATTTTACTTGAATGTCAAGGATTGGGAATGAATGAATCTAGTTTAACTGGAGAATCAGAAGTTGTTTATAAAAAAATACAAGAAGATAATGAAAATCATTTTAAATGGAATATGTGTTATGCTGGTACAGATGTAGCAAATGGTTCTGCTTTGATGAAAGTTGTAGCTATAGGGAGTCAAACAGAATATGGTAAAATTGGAAAAGCTCTGAACGCAATTTCTAAAGAAAAAACACCATTAGAAAAGCAGATTAAAAAATTAGTGATTGTTTGTACTATCATTAGTTTTATCTTTTTTATTTTTGTATTGATTGTCAATTTTATGGTGCATTCAGATTTACAATTCAATGAGAGATTGATACAATCCATACTTCCTGCAATTACTGTAGTTATGTCTAGTATTCCAGAGGAAATACCAGTTGTTTTAACTGTATTTTTAGCAATGGGGGCATGGCAACTGGCTAAGAAAAATGCATTAACGAAAAATATGAAGGCTGTAGAAACTTTAGGTGCTGTAACTGTACTATGTACGGATAAAACAGGAACATTAACAGAAAACAAGATGCAAGTTCAAAATTGTTTTATCAAAGATGATGATTTTTATAGGGTAGCATTACTTGCTTGCTCTAAAGAGCCTTATGATCCTATGGAAATAGCAATTCAAGACGCTTGCTTTACACATCAAATATCAAAAGAATTATATCGTTACACATGTCTTCATGAATATATATTTAATCATGAAGATAAGATGATGGGGCAAGTATGGCAGTTAGAACAGAATAAAATATTATGTGTAAAAGGGGCATATGAAAATGTGTTACCTCTTTGCCATTTAAAGCAAACTGAATATGATGAAATTGTAAAACAAGCTATGGAATATTCTAAAAAAGGATATCGTGTTTTAGCGCTTGCTAAAAATGATCATATGGAACAGATTCCAGAAACCTTAAAAGAAAATACATTATCATTTGTTGGTCTGATTGCTTTAGTTGATCCTCCTCGTCATGGCGTAAAGGAATCTATTCAGTCATGTTATGAAGCCGGTGTTAGAGTAATTATGATTACTGGAGATAATGGAGATACAGCGAAAGGAATTGCTTCACAAATTGGTTTAAAACAACATACTAAGGTCATCACAGGAGAAGAATTAGAAAAAATGAGTGATGAAGAATTAGAAAAAAAAGTTAAGGAAACAAATATTTTTGCCAGAGTTTATCCAAATCATAAAATGAGAATTGTAAAAGCATTACAAAAACATCAAGAAGTTGTAGCCATGACGGGTGATGGAGTAAATGATGCACCAGCATTAAAACAGGCATCAATAGGAATCGCAATGGGAAAAAGAGGAACCAATGTTTCTAAAGAAGCATCAGATATGATTTTAATGGATGACCATTTTAATACGATTGTTGATGCAATTAAAAATGGTAGAGTGATTTATAGTAATATCAAAAAAGCAATCTCTTATATATTGGTAATTCATATGCCAATTGCATTAGCATGTCTTTTCGTTCCACTTCTTCATTTACCTGTATTTCTATTACCAATTCATATTGTATTATTAGAATTAATTATTGATCCTACTTCATCTATTATTTTTGAACGTTTAAAACCAGATAATAATGTAATGAAAGAAAAACCTAGAAAAATAAATGATCCGATTATTAGCTCTTCAATAATAGTAAAATGTATATTACAAGGAGTTGCTATTTTTGCAGGATTTTTTGGAAGTTATTATCATTTAATTAAAAATGGAATGGATCCAGTTTTTTCTGTAACATTTTCATTTACCGTTTTAGTATTATCTAATATTTTTGTAGTTTATGTATTACAATCTAATGAATTTGCACTAAAAAATATGATTATTGATTTAAAAGATAAAGTAATTGCTTTTATTAACTTTGTTATTATCCTTATGTTATTATTCATTATCTATGTTCCATTCTTACAAAAAATTGTTGGAACAACGCCATTAACATTGAAAGAGTTATTTTGTGCCATACTGATATCTATTATGGTAACACTTCCATTTGATTTATTAAAATTAAAAGAAAAATCATCAGATTAAGAGTAAATTTCTAAATAATGAAGTATATTATAAATAGGTGATAGTATGAAAATTGTTTTATTTATCATTTTATTT
>CAMBYP010000042.1 GCA_945872435.1 uncultured Mycoplasmatota bacterium | reverse complement strand
TCTTCTTTTTTTGCACGTAATTTTAATTTTTCTTGTTGTTTCTTTTCTTTTTCTTTCTTACGTATTTCTTGTAACTTTTTCTTTTCTTCTTGTCTTTTTATTCTTCTTTGTCTTTTTATTTCTCTTTGCTGTTTTCTTCTTTTTTTCATTTTTCTCATGATATCCTTTATTTTACTTTGCAAATCAAAAGTTGGGAAAAATAAATAATTGCATGTTGCTGCTAAAAAAGAAAGAATTAAACCTATCGTAATAATTACAAATAATATATATTTTGAACTATATTTTTCTGTTCCTGCAACACTTCGATCCACTAAATATATGTTTTTTACTGAGAAAATACGTTCTACTTCTTCAATCAATGATTTATAAATATTATATGATAACATAGCACTATCTTTTTTATTTTTTGATGTTACTTCAATTGTAATATATAAGGTTTCTTCTTCATAATAAGCGTTGACCATATCATGTAATTGTCCCTCTGTATAGTTTAATTTTGACTTTTCATTAGCCATTTTTAACACTTTGTTAGAAGTAATTAACTTAATATAGTTTTGAACCCATCCACTTTTTAAATTATCAATAATATTTTCATTATCATTTTTATCATATCTTGCACCTAACATCATAGTTGTTGTTCCAATATATTGTTGTTCATAACCATAGTGCATATATAATACGCCTGTAAAACATACCAGCAAAAAGATTACTAGTGCTAATACATAATTTTTGAAATAATATTTGATTAAATCTAATAAATTAAATTGCATATTACTTCTCCCCCTTTAAATTGTCGTATATACTAACACAAATTAGAAAAAAATGCAATTCCTAGCTTTTTTTCTTTTTTTCTTTTAATTTTAAGTATAATGGCATAATAATATAAAAGATTCTACGATTCCATAATAAGATACGAATTAATAAATTATGTTTTTTTGTATTTCTCTTTTGGATGGATGTAGTATTTAATTTTTTCAACTCCTGATATTTTTGATTAATAAATTGTTTTAATTGTTGATTTTTTAATAAATGTTTATTTTGTGACAAGTCAATAAACATTCCTAATATGACATTAACTCTATTTAATGTTATATCTTCATCTATATTATATTTTTTTAAGTCTTTTGCTCTCTTTTCTATCATTTCAAAATAATCATAAATAAATTTTTCAGAAATACTAGTAGTTACACTATTCTCTCTGGTGTAATATCCATATAACTTACTATCAGAATAAACAATTTTTTTTGCATTGGTAATAAACTGATAAACTGTTCCAACATCTTCTTGTAATTTTCCAATCGGATATTGAACATTTTGTAATAGTTCTTTTTTGCATAATTTATTTACAGAATAACTACATATTTTTTTATCTTCTAATAATACTTGTAGCGCTTCTTTTACATCATATATTGCAATGTGATTAGAATTCGTAAAAGATGTTTCTTTTTGAAAACGTACTACTTCACAAATAGATAAATCTGCTTGATAAGTAACTAAATTATGATAAAGTGTTGAAAACATATCTAAACTAATTACATCATCACTATCTACAAAACCAATATAAGCACCTTTTGCTTGCTTTATTCCAAAGTTTCTAGCACTTGCTGCACCTTGATTAGTCTGTTCCAAATAATGAATTCTTTTATCCTTTTTCGAAAATTCTAAGCATATTTCTTTCGAATGATCTTTTGAACCATCATTAATTAAAATAATTTCTAAATTAGAATAGGTTTGATGAATGAGAGATTCAATACATCTTTTTAAATATTTTTCTGTATTATACACAGGAACAATAATACTAATTAATTCATCCATTATTACCATCCTTCCAGTATGCATGAAATTGATGATGTGTGATTTGTTCTTCTTTTTTAGGATTTTTCTGATAATTTCCATATTTCTGGGTTAAATATAAATTATAGTTTTTAAAACTTGTAAAGAAATGTCCTTCAAATTGATAAGTAGCTTGTTCTATAATATCTTCTCTTAAAAAAGCTTCTTTCATACCAAAATTTCCAGTTCTCACTCCCAAATACTTCGCACTTGAAACATGTACTTTAGAAATTTTTTTATCGAGTAATTTTACCCAAAATGTATAACCCATTGGTATAGAAATAATATCAATCACTTGATAGATTATATCTTTTACTTTTCTATATTTAATAGGCTTTTCTTTCATGTATTCAAAATTCCCTCTAATACAATTTTGAATTCGAAAACGGCGTACAGCCATATTTTTAATAAATTTATATTTTTTTGTTTGCTTTATAATATTTTTAGAATAATATCCATCCATTGGTACAATATCAATATATACTCCCATATTTTTAATTGGTTTTGCGTTTTCTTTTAGCACTGTTTTTGTATGTACTAATTTTGCAAATGGATAATAATAGTCCTTTTGATGATAAATAGATAATAATCGATAATCACCACATGGTTCTTTTAAAACTTTCATTAATTTCATATAGTCAGGACGCAATAAAATAATGTCAATATCATCATCCCACGGAATAAACCCTTGATACTTTACCGCACCTAATAAAGTTCCACTAGAAAGATAATATGGAATGTGATGTTCTTTACATATTTTATCAATAAATAATAAAAGTTCTAATTCTAATTTTTTTACTTCTTCTAATGTTAACTCTTTTGTTTGCATATAACTTTCCTAACCTTTTCTATAACAAATTGAAATTCTGATGTTTTAAAAAAACATAGCAAAAATATTATGTTGGATAAAACAAATGCTATTATAGCTTGTATACTAAAGCCTATAATTCCACCAACGTTGATACAATTTACAATCCAATATGTAATTATCAAATTACTAATAATACATAAAAGCATTATAATATATTTTTTATAATAATAAATTGGACTTTTGTGAAAATCGTATCGATATATAACATATGGTTCTAACCAAGTAGTGGTTAATATTTTAGAAATACTTGTCGCTAAAAAGATACCAAATAATCCTAATTTACTTCCTAATAAAAGAGATAATATAATATTAATAACACCAGCAATAAACGGTCCTATTCTAACTTGTTTGAATAATCCTAAAGTAGATATATAAGTATGTGTTGAAAATTCCAAACCATCAATTAAAAAATAAAGCACTGACACAATTACAATTGATATATGTAATAAATAATCTTTTCCTATCCAAATTGTAATAAATGGATTTAATAATACAATTAAACAAATAAAGATAATACCATATATCCAACCTGAAACCAATAAAAGACAATTCATAATAAATTCTTTTGTAGAAACATCTTCTTTAGCATTGACATTGCCAATACTAGATATCGTCCCGCTTAATATAATATAAGCAACCCCTGTAACAGAAGAAATAATTAATAGATAATTAGAATATAATCCAACTGCTACCAATCCAATTAAAGAAGAAATAATAATATTATCTGTACCATTTAATGCTACTTTTCCTAATTTATAAATCACTAATGATTTAATATTCGTATGAATGCTTTTTATTTCTTGTTTCGAAATTTGATGATTACAAGTTTCTTTAATAAATGGATATTTCTTATTCGCAACAATACTAATTAAAATATTTGTGAATAATGTAGATAAGACAAAAAGAATTAAATATAATATATAATTTTTAAATAGTAATAACACCATAATTTGTAATAGCGACTTTATAATATTTACAATAATTTTAATTAAATCACAAATATAATCTTGCTGATTTACAATAATAATAGAACGTTTATAAGAAAAGAAATAAGAAGTTGCTGTCTCTAATAAATATAAAATATAAATAAATATTAAATTTTCTGATATTTTAGGGGGTTCTAAAATAATATAATTCATAAATGGGATAATTGATATTCCCACTAAAAAGACAATGATTCCAATATAAAAATAATATTTTTTATATAAATTTAATAGTGCTTTTATTTTTTCATTATTATGATCATTAGCAGGTTTATACATACAATATATAATAGCATGTCCTACTCCCAATTCAGCAAAAGATAAAACATACAAAATATTACTAAACAATCCATTAATTCCTAAATATTCTTTACTAAGAGTACTAATAAATATAGTTCTAGTAATAAAATTTAATAAAATCATAATAATATTACTAAATGCGCCAACAGCACTATTTCTCATACTATTTTTTACTCGAGACATATATTTTTCCCCCTTCTTATTTCATAATTTTTACAATTTGATAAAATAATATTCTATGCATATAAAGTGCATAAATCAATAATTTTCTTTTCAAAGAAAAATTACGCTGTAAATATTTTATGTTTTTTCGAAAGTAAATGTATTCTTGATTCATATTTTTATCAAACATCACATGATATAAATTTGATTTGGCTAATTGTAAAAAAGCAGAATAAATATAAAATATTCGATATGCTTTTAATTTATCATTTAATATTTCATATTTTAATAACTGTCGACAGACTTCGTGACAAACTTCTAAATAATTATCATTTTTTTCTTTTGAATAATAATTCACATAACTATCTTCTCTTTGATAATAGTAATATAAAATTAAATTAGTATAACAAATTTTTTTTGCTTGTTCTAATAACTTTGGCATAATATAAACATCTTCGTATATTTTATTTACGGGAAAAGCAAAAGAACAAAAAACACTTTTTTTAAATAATTTATTCCATAAAAAGTTTGTTAACAATCCATCACTAATAATATCTTCTAATGCCTGTAATGGTTCCAACACTTTAACGATTTTTTTAACCTGAATATGACTGATTTGATCTTTGAACTTTTGATAATGACAAACACTAATATCAGATTCTGTATCGATTAAATTTTGATATAAAGTTTGTAACATATTTGGTTCCATATAATCGTCAGAATCTAAAAATGAAATATACTCTCCTTTAGCTACTGATAAACCAAAATTACGTACTACTGAAACTCCTTTATTTTCTTGATGGAATACTTTGATACGATGATCTTTTTTCGCATATTCCTGACATATCTTTAAAGATGAATCTGTAGAACCATCATCAATTAAAAGAATCTCTAAATCTTGATAAGTTTGTTTTAGTAAACTATTTAATGCTCTTTTTAAATATTTTTCTGTATTATAAATAGGTACAATAACACTAATCATTATTTTCCTCTCCCCTATATTTCAAAAAGATTTCTTTCAAGAAAATCACAATTGTAAAATTTGCAATAGTCACTGCTTCAAATATTCCATAACTTAAAAAGAAAAATGAAATAAATGCAATTTTTGGTTCTTTATTTAACAAAAGACCTTCTGTAAAAATATAATAGTAAAGTCCAAATCCAATGATACTATAATATGCAAGAAGATGGAAGTAAAGATTATCTAATACCATATGTTCACTTAATCCTCCCCCCCATACAAAAGGTCCTTGTTTTAAAAATTGTAAATAATACCATGGTCTATAACTTAATAGTTGATTTACAGAATTATATTCTGAAATTCCAAAACAACAAGCAATTAAAAGACTAACAATAAAACAAAATAAAAATTGTCTATGTTTTATTTTTAAAATCCATTGTTGTTTGGAAAATAAATTTGTAAATAAAATAAATAATGTTAAATAATATCCAGTTCTCGACTTACAATAACTAAACAATACCGTTGCACTCAAAAACACAATGACTGTAAAAAAATTACTTTTACCATACAAATAAATACCAGATAACACAATAGGTACAAAATATGTAAATACTGCATTTGCATTTGCAAAACCAAGAGAATTTCTAACAGCTGAAGTACCATCAATTGTTCTATACACATCATCTACTTGCAGATAACCACAAGCACCTAAAAATAACGTGATGATATAAATCATAAGTGATGACCAAAAAAAGATTTTAATCATTTCTTTATTATCATCATCCAATGTCATTAAGGCAATAATTGCGTATAAGAAAATATTATCTTCCTTATATAAAATAAACATGATAAATGATATTACA
The DNA here is from genome assembly GCA_945872435.1 of uncultured Mycoplasmatota bacterium. Lineage (GTDB taxonomy): Bacteria > Bacillota_I > Bacilli_A > RF39 > UBA660 > UMGS2016. The sequence continues at coordinate 2,251 of CAMBYP010000042.1, read as the reverse complement.
AGAATTGTCATTGTCTTAATAAATGATGATTTATCAAATTTTAAATTTAAAATAGTTGGTAAAGCTAATAAAAAGATAACTAGCACATAAAGGTACATAATCAGTGGATTGGTTGTGATAGTTTCATTGATAATATATAATGATAATTTAAATGAAACGATTAAAAAGATTAACAATTTTTTTAATGTATTCACAGCCTCACCCCCTTTTTTATTGATAAATTTGTTCTATTTTCTTTGTAATTTTTAAAATGTCATATTGTTCTTTTCGTTTCGTAAATTTCTCGTTATGAGAATAGTCTTTTAGACTCTTGATTTCTTTTATCCACCTAGCAATATCTAATGGTAAATATTTTACTTGATGTGATATTTTAGATAGTGCAGGAACAAACTCACTAGATAAACATATTAACCCATTTAATTGAGCTTCAATTAAGACAATACCCAAACCCTCAAATTGAGATGGAAATAAAAATAAATCAAACATAGAATAATAACGATAAACATCTTTTTTTACCCCTAAAAATAATACATGATTTTCTAATTTTAATTTTTTTACTTCTTTTTTTAATAATGCTTCCATTTCACCTTCACCAAGTAGTACTAACTTTGTATGAGGATGTACCTTTCTATATTCATTTAATAAACGAATGAGAAAGATTTGATTTTTGGCTTGATCCATTCTACCAATATGCCCCCAAACAATATCATTTTCTAATTGATATTGTTTTCTTAATAATTTTCTATCTTCCTCATGATATTTAAATTTTTTCATATCTACTGCATTCGGAACTATCATATATGGTTTATTACCAAAAAGATATCTTCCTGCTTCTTCAGAACATGCTAAATTCATCGTAGTTGTATATTTTAATAATCGTGATAAATTTCTTTTAAAAAATCCTTTCAAAGTTTTTGATGTAGAATTAGTATGTGCATGTCCTATACGTACATGAACACCATGCATTTTAGCAATGATGAAAATAATCCCTCCTAAAGATTCCATATGACAGTGAATCACTTGATACTCTTTATGTTCTTTGAAAAATCGATTTAAATCAAATAAATATTTAATTACATTACCATCATTACGTACTGTAAAATGATATATTCTTCCACCTAATTTTTGAATTTCTTCATCATAAGCAGATTCTTCTTTATAATGTTCTAAAAAATCAAATTGAATTTTGTTACGATCAATATGACGATAAATATTCATTATGAAAGTTTCTAATCCTCCCACTTGCATATTAGGCACTATATGTAATACTCTCATTATTTTGGTTTCCTTTTCTTAATATTTTAGAGTAAAATAACGATCTTAAAGTATTAGGCATTAAATAAACAATACTTCTAATAATCATGTTTTTAATATATTCGCCCTTCGTAAAAAAACCAATTTTCATATTTTTACGCATTAAATAATGAATACTCTTCACATATTTTAATCCACTTCTTCTTTTATAAAAATCTTTACTAATACGAACAGCTAATAAATATTCATCTAAATTTGCACAAATACATCCACTTTGAATCATACGAATCCATAGGTCATAATCTTCACACAAATAAGCATCTTGATAGTTCCCAGATAATAATACTTTTGATTTTTTAAATATTACCGATGGATGTGAATAAGGATTTCTCATATGAGCATATTTTTCAATTTCTAAATGAGTTAAAGGATATTGATTATATTGTACTGGTTTTGTAATATCATCAATAAATTCTAATGATTGTGTGCCAACAATATCAATTTCTGGATGTTTTTTTAAATATTCCAATTCTTTTTCAATACGTGTTGCAAGACTAATATCATCAGCATCCATTCTCGCTACTAACTCATGCTTACAATATAATAATCCTGTATGTAATGCTTTTCCTAATCCAACATTTTTCTTTAGGGTTATAATACAAATTTCTGGATATTTCTTTGCGTAATTATCTAATATTTGATTTAACTCATCTGTTAAAGGACCATCTTTTACAATGACAAAGTTATCTGTTTTTACTGTTTGATTTAATATACTATCAACACTCTCTTTTAAAGCATTTGCATCATCTTTCTGATACACTGACATTAGCACACTATATTTTTCCATTTTGAACCCCACTTCCTTTTCTAATGTATTTTAGTTTGCAAATAAGCAACAAATACATAATTATATATATGCGTAATATTCCCGTAGTTAAAGATTGTTGCTTATTATACTAAAAATTTTCTATTTGTCAATTTTATGCTTTATCACAAA
>CAMBYP010000041.1 GCA_945872435.1 uncultured Mycoplasmatota bacterium | reverse complement strand
AAAATAATCCCTAAAAAGGGATTATTTTTTATAAATAGAAATCATCTATTTTAGTATCAATTTGTACAATTGTTTCTTTTCTTTTAATATCTTTTAGTACATCAAAAATTAATTTTGCATCTTTTTCTTTCATTAAATCAAATAATGATATAATACCAACTAATTTTTTTTGATCAGTGACAAGTAATCGTGTTACTTTTTCTTTTTTCATCTTTTCAATAGTGTCAGTAATTTTTTTATCTTTTTCTATGGAATAGACGTGTTTTGTCATGTAATCTTGTATTTTACATGATTTTTTCTCTTGATTTGATAAAGCGCGAGTAACGATATCTCGATCCGTCATGACACCTATAATTTGTTTTTTCTTATTAGCAACTGGTATAAATCCAATATCATATTGTTTCATTTTTTTTGCTACTTCATAAATACTTTCTGTTTCATAACAAACGATGGGATGTGTTGATACTTTAATATTAAAATCCATTTGAATCACCATTTTTATTATGACCTCATTCATATCTTTTATACATCAGAATAAACTAAACTAGGTGAAAATATGAATAAAAGAATGCGTCTTCGAAAAAAGTATTTAATTTTTGATAAAAACAAAAAAAGAAGTAAAAAAAGTATTTTGATGATTATAATTATTTTATTAGTTATTACTATTTTTTTATCATTTTATTTTATGAATCGTGTTTTATCACCATTTTTAAAAGAATATGCTGAAACAGAAATGAAACGAATTTCCAATTTGATTTTAAATCAATCATTAAGAAAAGAAATTCGTGATGATATGAATGTTGATAATTTATATGTAATTCATAAGGATAGTAGCGGAACAATTACTTCGGTAGATTTAAATAGTGCTGTTGTAAATCAATTATTAGGAGAAGTTACCAAAAAAGTAAGCGAAGATTTTAAATTGGTAGAACAGGGAAAAATAGATCATTTAACATATTATCAAGATATTTTTAAGGATGAATATATGAATAAAAAAGCTCTAAAAAATGGAGTTATTTTTTATATTCCTACTGGTTTAGTATTCCACAATGTATTTTTTTCAAACTTTGGACCAAAAATTCCCGTTCGCTTTCGATTGACAGGAGAAATTGGTAGTAATCTAGCAACAAAAATTACAAATTATGGAATTAATAACGCAATGTTAGAAGTAAGTATGCATATAGAAATTAATCAAATGTTGATATTGCCATTTTCTTCATCTAATATAAAGGTCGCTGGTGATTATCCATTAATTATTAAACTAATTGAGGGGACAGTACCGGATGCATATTTTTCAGGAATGAATAAAAAATCAGAGACTGTATTTAGGCCAGTTTCTTAAATCTTAGAAACGTGTTATAATAATTTTGGATGTGATAAAATGAAAACTGTAACCTTTTTAAATCAAAAATATCAATTATTAGAAAATTATAAAGATGGTTATGAATCAGAAGCAGTAGAGTATTTATTTACTGAATATTTTTTAGATTATGATTATATTATAGGAGATTGGTCTTATGGTAAACTTCGTTTAAAAGGTTTTTGTGATAAACAAAATTCTAAATATAATGAAAAAAATGACATTGATAAAAAAGAATTATATTTAAAACAATATTGTTCTTATAATTGTAGATATTTTATATTAAAAAAAGTATTAGAAAATTAGAAACTCATAGTAGTTTCTTTTTATATATGAATTGATTATGTTATAATTGAAATGGTGAATAGTATGAAGAAGATTATTTTAGTAGATGGAAATAACTTGTTATTTAGAAGTTATTATGCAACAGCGTATAATGGAAATTTCATGAAGAATTCAAAAGGATTTCCTACCAATGCTTTATTTGGTTTTCATAATATGTTAACTAAAATTATAGCAGATGAAAATCCTGAATATATGATTGTTGCTTTTGATAAAGGAAAAACATTTCGTCATGAAGAATATGCAGATTACAAGGGTGGAAGAATTGAAACACCTGATGAGTTAAAAAAACAATTTCCAATTGCCAAAGAATTAGTCACTTTAATGGGATATACATATTATGAAATTGACAATTATGAAGCAGATGATATTATTGGAACATTTGCCGCTTATTGTGATAAAGATGATGAAGTTGTTGGCACAATTGTATCTAGTGATAAAGATTTATTACAGTTGATTAGTGAAGATGTTGATATGAAATTATTAAAACAAAAAGATTATATTCGTTATAATCGTGAAACTTTTTTTGAAGATTATGGAATTTTACCAGAATATGTTGTAGATTTAAAAGCACTACAAGGTGATCCTTCTGATAATATTCCTGGTGTAAAAGGAATTGGTGAGAAAACAGCATTAAAACTGTTACGTCAATATAAAACTTTAGATGGTATTTATGAACATATTGATGAAATAAAAGGAAGTGTTCATGATAAATTAGTAATGGATAAAGAAAATGCGTATAAAAGTTATCATTTAGCTACAATTGTAAAAGATGTAGAAATGGATATTTCTATAGAAGATGTAAAATGTAGGGAAAGAAATCACGAAAAATTAGAAAAATTATATGAAGAATTAGAATTTTATTCTTTTTTAAAAAAAGAAAAAGAATATCAAAAGAAAGAACCTGAAAAAGTAGAAACAGTTTCTATCGTAAAAAATATCAATGATATTCATGTAAATGGAACTTGTTCAATTTATTTAGAAATTTTAGGTACTAATTATCACAATAGTGAAATACTTGGTATGGCAGTTTATGATGGTGAAAATTTACAATTTATTCCTAAGGATATTTTAATTCAAGTACCAAAGTTTTTATTAGAAAATGAAAAATATACATATGATGTTAAAAAGGTTTATGTAGCATTAAAATGGTTAGGAATTGATATTAAAAATATTACATATGATGGTATGATTGCTGCATCATTATTAGATTATAATGTAAAAGAAGATATTAGTTATTTGGCAAATAATTTTGATTATCATATACCATTTTATGAGACAATATATGGTAAAAGTAAATTAAAAGCTCCTAAATTGGAAGAAATTGCTCTTTATGCAGGACAAAAAGCAAAATTTATTTATGAAACAAAAGAAATATTAGAACAAAAATTAAAAGAAGAAGAATTGATGGAATTATATCAACAAATTGAATTTCCACTGGCATTTGTATTAGGAGATATGGAAAAGAATGGAGTTTATTTAAATCAAAACACATTAAAAGAAATGGGAGAAGAAATTAAAGAAAATGTAAGTAAATTAGAAAAAGAAATTTATCAATTAGCTGGTTGTGAATTTTTAATTACTTCACCAAAAGAGTTAGGTAATATCTTATTTGAAAAATTAGGACTTCCTCATGGTAAAAAAACGGCTAGGGGATATTCTACTGCTGCAGATGTATTAGAAAAATTAAAAGATGTACATCCAATTATTCCTAAAATATTAGAATATCGTATGATTACTAAATTATATACTACTTATATAGAAGGACTTTTAAATACAGTAAAAGAAGATGGGAAAATTCATACAATTTATACACAAAATTTAACAAGAACAGGTAGATTATCTTCAGTAGAACCTAACCTACAAAATATTCCAGCAAGAACAGAATATGGAAGACTAATACGTAAAGCATTTGTACCAAGTCAAAATTGTGTGATTGTAGGTGGGGATTATTCTCAAATTGAGCTTCGTATTTTAGCTCATATGTCTAATGTTCAAGCATTAATTGATGCTTTTAATGATGGATTAGATATTCATACGAAAACAGCTAGTGATATTTTTCATGTGGCAAAAGAAGATGTCACAAGTCATATGAGAAGAGTTGCGAAAGCAGTTAATTTTGGAATTATCTATGGAATTAGTAGTTTTGGTTTAAGTGAAAATTTAAATATTAGTGTGAAAGATGCAAAACATTTTATTGATCATTATTTAGAAACTTATCCAGGTGTCCAAGAATATATGGACAAACAAATAAAACAAGCTTATCAAGATGGATATGTAAGAACTTTATTTAATAGGAAAAGAATTATTACTGAATTACAAAATAGTAATTATATGATTCGCCATCAAGGTGAAAGAATGGCTCTTAATACACCAATTCAAGGGACGAGTGCTGATATTATAAAAAAAGCAATGGTTGATATTGATAAAGAATTGAAAAAAAGAAACTTAAAAACAAAAATGATTTTACAAGTACACGACGAATTATTATTCGATTGTAATAAAGATGAATTAGAAGAAGTAAAAAGCATTATTAAAGATAAGATGGAGCATGTACTTACGTTAAAAGTTCCATTAAAAGTTGATATTGCTTATGGTAATACTTGGTATGAAGCAAAATAAAAACATGTAAGAGTTTTTCTTACATGTTTTCTTTTGGTTTAATAACTTCTATACCACCCATATATGGTCTTAGTGCTTCAGGAATTTTAATACTTCCATCTTCTTGATAATTGTTTTCTAGGAAGGCAATTAAACCACGTGGTGTAGCAAGTACAGTATTGTTTAAGGTAGAAACTAAATAATTACCATTTTCTCCTTTGGCACGAATACTAAGACGTCTTGCTTGCGCATCTCCTAAAGTAGAACAACTTCCCACTTCAAAATATTTTTGTTGTCTTGGACTCCATGCTTCTACATCACAAGATTTTACTTTTAAATCAGCAAGGTCTCCTGAACAGCATTCTAGTGTTCTTACTGGAATATCTAGGCTTCTAAAAAATTCAACAGTATAAGACCACATTTTATTGTACCAATCCATTGCTTCTTCTGGTTTGCATAATACAACCATTTCTTGTTTTTCGAATTGGTGAACACGATATAATCCACGTTCTTCAATTCCATGAGCCCCAACTTCTTTTCTAAAACATGGAGAATATGAAGTTAAAGCAAGAGGTAATTCATTTTCTTTAATTACTTGTCCTTTAAATTTTCCAATCATAGAATGTTCACTTGTACCAATTAAAAATAAATCTTCATTTTCAATTTTATACATCATAGCATCCATTTCTGCAAAACTCATAACACCGTTTACAACATCACTACGAATCATAAATGGTGGAATACAATAAGTAAATCCTTTATTAATCATAAAATCTCTTGCATAACTAATCATTGCAGAATGAAGTCTAGCAACATCACCCATTAAATAATAAAATCCATTTCCTGAAGTACGTCCTGCACTTTCTTTATCTAGTCCATTTAGTTTATCACAAATATCAGCGTGATATGGAATTTCATAGTTAGGAACAACTGGTTCACCAAATTTTTCAATTTCTACATTTTCGGTGTCATCTTTTCCAATTGGTACAGAAGGATCAATCATTTGTGGAATAATTAGCATTTTATCTCTTATTTCTTTTGATAATGTTGCTTCTTCTTCTTCAATATTTACTAATTGTTGATTAATATCTTTTACTTGTTCTTTTAAATTATTTGCTTCATCTATTTTTTTATCGCGCATTAGCATTCCAATTTTTCCACTGATTTCATTTCTAGTACTACGAAGTTCATCTCCTTTTTGTTTTAATTCACGATTTTTTTTATCCAAGGCAACTACTTCATCAACTAGAGGTAATTTTTCATCTTGAAATTTTTTCTTAATGTTTTCTTTTACTAATTCTTGATTTTCTCTTAAAAATTTAATATCTAACATATTATCGTCTCCTATCTTTTAAATATGATATGAAAGTTCTAGAGTAACAAAAAAAGATGGTATAAAGGAGTGCATAGAGCACGGTACCATCCTTACTTTTACTTATTTTTGATAACGGTATATACCGGAAATGTTTTCATTTCACTCTAGGAGTAGATTTCATAAATTTCTCTTATTCGTTTTCATCAGCCACGAACTTTCTAAAAAGAGTTATTTATTACTTAGTTCCTGTCATTGCTTTCATAAATTCATATTAACAAAATATATATTGTTTGTCAATTTGATTATGATGAAAATAAAAACAATTCTTGTCAAAAAAGATATTATTTTATATACTAGATGAATATGAGGAAGTGATAATATGCCAGAATTACCAGAAGTAGAAACAGTAAAGCGAGGTTTGGAAAAAGAACTTGTAAATCATAAAGTTTTAAAAGCTGTTATTTATTATCCTAATATTATTTCTGCACCGATATTATCAGAATTCCAACAACAAATAAAAAACCAAACGATTCATAAAATGAACCGTTATGGGAAATGGTTAATTTTTGAATTAGATGATTATGCATTATTATCTCATCTTAGAATGGAAGGGAAGTATTTTTTTAGAACAAAAAAAGATCCTATTTCTAAGCATGAACATGTTGTATTTGAATTAGATGATGGAAGAGAATTAAGATATCATGATACAAGAAAATTTGGTAGAATGTATTTATTAAAGAAAGAAGATATTTATCATGTTCCACCTCTTTCTAAATTAGGGTTGGAACCATGGGATAATTTATTAACGGTAAAATATTTAAAAGAAAAATTAAAAAATAAAACAATTCCTATTAAAACATGTTTATTAGATCAAAGTATTATTGTTGGTATTGGTAATATTTATGCGAATGAAATATTATTTATGTGTCATATTTCTCCTTTTAAGAAATCAAATAAACTAACAGCAAAAGAGTTGGAAAAAGTGATTGAATATACTAGAAAAATATTAAAAGAGGCAATTGAAATGGGTGGTAGTACGATTCGTAGTTATCATCCCAGAGAAGGTGTCGATGGATTATTTCAACAAAGATTATTTGTTCATGGAAAAGAACATGAGAAATGTCCAAATTGTGGAACTATGATACAAAAAAAATTTATTAATGGACGTAGTAGTTATTATTGCCCATGTTGTCAAAAATAAAAGAACTTATGCTAGTTCTTTTATTTTCCATATTTTTTAAAATAATATTCTTCTAGTGTTATGCTTTTATTTTTTAATTCAAGTGCTAGTTTTCTACCAACATAACGATAATGCCATGGTTCATATTTAAAACCAGTAATATCAGTTTTATTATTTGGATATCTTAGAATAAAACCATATTTATGAGCATTTTGTTGCATCCATGTAAATTCTTTTGTTTGTTCAAATAAATTATAGTCATTATTTTCTCCCATAATATCTAGTGCAAGTCCAGTCTGATGCTCAGAGTGACCTGGTCTAGCACTACAACGATCAGTATAATTTTTTCCACTTGTTTTTATGTAGTGTTGATAAAGTTCTTTTTGATAAGAATAACTACGATAAGCAGAAACTAAAATGATTTGATATCCTTCTTTTTTGGCTTGTTCTGCCATTTTTTCATAAGCTACTTTTGCATCATGTCGTAAATATTTGTTTTCATGAGCATAGGTAATATTTACAGGTTCTAAATCAGATGGCATATATGTATGACTTAATTTATAATTTTTATTGACAAGTACATCAATTTGTTCTGGATTTTTTACCTGTTTAATATTTTTATAGAAATCAGAAAACAAATTAAAATCTTTGGTAAAGAAAATCAAAACTAAAATAAAAAGAACAGTATAAACAGCAATACGAAAATTTTTTTCATTCATAGGATTCACCATTATAATATATGCACATGAATAAAAAGAAAGACTTGTCCATAAAAAAAGTGGAAAAATTTCCACTATTTATCTAAATAATATGCATAATATTCATCGAAGGTAATATCCATATCATGAATTTCTTTTGCAACTTTTTCACCAACGTAGCGATAATGCCATGATTCATATTCATAACCTGTGATGTTTTCTTTATTTTTTGGATATCTTAATATAAATCCATATTTGTAAGCATTTTTTTGTAACCATTTAAATTCATCTGTATTTTCAAATTCATTCATGACTACATTGTTTGTTACAATATCAAGAGCAAGTCCCGTTTCATGTTCACTAGATCCAGCTCTGGCAGCTTTATTATCTGCCCATTCTTCACCATGTGCTTCTGCATATTCTTTCCATACAGCATCTTGTACTTCATAATCACGATAAGAAGAGTTGACAATAAGTAGAAGGCCTTCTTCTTTTGCATCATTCCACATAGAACGATATTTTTCATAAACCTGTTTAGATATTTCGTTTCCTTCGTATGAAAATTGATTACTAATTGGAACAATATTTTTTGGTTTAAAATCTTTTGTTAATTTATAATATTTATTTACTAACATTAAATCGCCTTTAGATGTATCAGTTTTTTCCATTTTTTCATAAAAATCTCTATCACGATTCACATTTACTAAACTAACTGCCTCTTTTACTGTTACATCAGTATTTTCCTTTAGATATTTTAGATAACGATCTAGATTTTTTTCCATATAATATTTTTGTTGCAATAGTTTTGGAATATTTGGTTCTAGTTTTTTATCTTTAATTAATTTTGATAATTTTTCTTTATCATATTTTTTTAATAAGATATCTGTTTCTTGTTCACTGTAACCAATCTTCAACAGTTTATAAGTATCACTCATACGATAACTAATTTCTTTAATTGCAAAAAATCCTCCAACTCCAATTATAATAATCAGAAGTGCAATAATAATAGGTCCTTTTTTTATTCTTCTTTTTGTTTGATACATATCATCACCCTAATAACATTATAACCAAAAAAGTAGAAATTTACAATTATGATTACTAGAAAATAAAAACTTTGTTCTAGTACGAAAGGTAAATTCATAAAACTTATTAGAGGTGAATTATGAGAAAAGGTTTTATGTTGTTGTTAGGAATTTTGATGATGTTTCCATGGTGTGTGAAAGCAAGTAATTTAAATTTGGCAGAAAATGCGAAAAGTGCAATTTTAATTGATGCAAGTACTGGGAATATTATTTATGAAAAAAATGCCCATGAAAAGTTAGCTCCAGCTTCTATGACAAAAATGATGAGTATGTTACTGATTATGGAGGCAATAGATCGAGGAGAGTTAAAATGGAATCAAATGATTACAGCTAGTGAAAATGCTTCAAGTATGGGAGGAAGTCAAATTTTACTGGAAACTGGGGAAAAAATGTCAGTCAAAGATTTATTTAAAGGAATCGCTGTTGCTTCTGGTAATGATG
>CAMBYP010000040.1 GCA_945872435.1 uncultured Mycoplasmatota bacterium | reverse complement strand
AAAAAAAGTATTCAAAAATGAATACTTATCTTAATTTATTAATTTGCCTTTGATAATTATCATAATTTGTAATAAAACTTCCCGCTACTAACATATCTGCACCAGCACATTGATGTTTCGTCACATCATTAATACCACCGTCTACTTCGATCATATATGAATAAGAACCAGCTTGTCTCATTTTATTTAAAAACTGTATTTTAGAAGTTGCACTTTCTAAAAACGTTTGTCCACCTTTTCCTGGTTTCACACTCATTATCAAAACTAAGTCTATTTCTTTCAGATATGGTACTAAAAACGAAACAGGTGTTTCAGGATTTAATGAAATACCTACTTTAATTCCTTTTTTATGAATCATATCAATCAATTTTTTGATATTTGTATTTACTTCTATATGAAAAGTAATAAATTCTGGTTTTAATGAAGCATAGTAATCAATATAAGTTGGAACATCATCTACCATCAAATGAATATCTAAAGGTTTTTTCAAGAAATTTTTATATATTGTATAGTCTACAGTCTTATGTGTAACAAACTTACCATCCATCACATCTAAATGAATATAATCAGTATCTGTTTCATTTAATGAGATTACTTTAGTTGGTAGTTCTTTTTCAATCGATAAAATACTAGTAGAAACTAACATATATCACCTCTTATAAACTTAATATAATTATCATATCTTGATTTTCTAATTGTTCCATCTTCTACCTTTTCTTTCACCATACAGTGGTCTTCTTTATCATGCATACAATCCTTATATTTACAAAATTCTTTATACATTTCAAATTCTTTAAATTGATCACGAATAGATGCTTTATCCATGTCAAACTCTAAAGCTGAGAAACCAGGAGTATCAGCAACTAAACCACCAAATAATGGAATTAATTCAACATGTCTTGTAGTATGCTTTCCTCGTCCTAAAGCAAGCGAAATCTCGGAAGTTTTTAACTGTAAGTTTTTATCTAAACGATTAATTAAAGTTGATTTTCCTGCTCCACTTTGTCCTGTAAAAACAGTAATTTTATCTTTAAATAAAGTTTTAATAGAATCTAACTGTGTATTATCAAATACCTGATACCCAATCTTTTGATAATATTTCATAATTTCTTTTATTTCATCTAATTCATTTTCTTCTAATAAATCCAATTTTGTAAAACAAATAATAGGTTCAATACGATTATACTCTATCACTGTAATCAACTTATCTAATAAATGAGAAGAAAAATTAGGATGTTTTACACTCGTTAAAATCACTACTTGTGAAATATTAGAAACAGGTGGTCGTTTCAATTCATTTTTTCTTGGTAAGATTTCTAAAATATAATGATTCTTTTCATCAAATATAACATCATCACCTACCAAAGGAATCAATTTCATATTGCGAAATTTACCACGGCATTTACAGACAAAGACTTCATTTGTCTTTGTCTGTACCGTATAATCATTACTAATATTTTTTATAATTTTTCCTTGCATAAATTACCTTAATCTGTTGTTGGACTATTAGTTGCAGTTGGTGTAGGTGATGTTGTTGGACTTGGTGATGGTGTTTCTTCTTTTTCTGGTTTTTTTGATACCGTTACAGTTAAAGTAACATTCGTATTCACTTTTGTTCCAGCAGGTCTACTTTGTGACAATATCATATTAGGTTCCACATCATCTGTTTCACGATAATTTTTTTCTAATTTCACACCATATTTTGTAGCCCATGCTTCTACTTGACTAATTGTATAATTTTCTCCAATAAAATCTGGATATTCTGTATAGAATTCTGGAACATATAAAGTAATTGAATCACCTTTTTCCAACTTTTCACCTTCATCAATATCTTGCCCTACAATCATTCCTGCCTTAACAGAAGTATCTGTTTCAGAATATTCCTTAGTCATTTTCACAACATTAAGTCCTAAAGCCTTTAATTTTGCTTCTATTTCATAATAATTTTGCCCTGTATAATCTTCAATTTCAATTTTACTTGTACCAGTAGACACATATAATTGAATTTTTGTTCCTTTTTTTACGGTGCGTCCTTTTTCAGGGCTTGTTTTAATGACTTTTCCTTTACCTATTTTTTCATTTGCTTGTTCGATATCTTTTGAAGTAATTTCTAATCCTACTTTTTCTAATTCTTTCTTTGCTTTTTCTACTGTCATTTTTGTTACATCTGGAACTTTTACTTCTTTTTTATCTGTAATACTTGGAATTAAGAAAAAGATAGCAGTAAATACAACAATCAAAGTCGCAAAAATACTTCCAGCAATCATAAGACCTGTATTTAATTTTTTGTCTTTTCCATTTTTCTTACGTTTATTTTTTACTTCTTCTTCGTTCTCTAATTCATCTAATAATCCTTTATTTAATTCTTCCCTAGATAATTTTTTTGTTTCTTCCAATTCATTTTCTGGATAAGAGTAAACCCACTTATCTTCATCTTGACGATCTTTTGATAATACAGTTTTCAAATCATCATGCATTTCACGTGCAGAATCATAACGATTTTTAGGGTTTTTTGCACAAGATCTTAAAATCACATTTTCTACACTTTGTGGAATATCTTCATCATATTTACGTACACTTGGAATTGGTGTTTTCATCTGTTTAATTGCAATTTCTACTGCGTTATCCCCTTTAAAAGGAACTTTACCCGTTAATAATTCAAACATTAAAATTCCCAATGAATAAATATCGCTTTTTACAGTTGCACCATTGCCATTTGCTTGCTCTGGAGGTAAATAATGAACAGAACCCATTACTGAATTTGTTTCCGTCAATTCGTGATTATTTAATGCAGTAGCAATACCAAAATCAGTAATTTTTACCATACCATTATCTAATATTAAAACATTTTGAGGTTTAATATCTCTATGAATAATATAACTATCATGAGCGTGAGCAATCGCACTCGTTAATTGTAACATAATATCAATAACTTCTGGTAAAGTTAATGCTCCACGCTTTTTTACTAAACTTTTTAAAGTCTTACCATCAACATATTCCATTACAATAAAATATTGCCCATTATCTTCTCCAACATCATAAAGTTCTACAATATTTGGATGATTTAAACTAGAAGCACTAATCGCTTCTCTTTGAAATTTTTTTACAAATTTTTCATCACCAGCTAAATCTCCTCGCAAAATTTTAACAGCTACATCACGATCTAATATGGTATCATGTGCAAGATATACATTTGCCATTCCACCTTCACCAATTAAACGAATAATTTGATAACGATCATTAATCTTTTGACCTTTCATCACCATTATGCCACACCTCTCTTTAAATATGCTACAGAAATATTATCATTTCCACCACGATTATTACTTTTATTAATTAATTTTCGAACCATATCTTGAGCATCTAATTTTTCATTTAATACTTTCTCAATTTGTTCAAATTCTAACATATTTGTAAGTCCATCACTACATAGTAAAATTCCATCAACATCTGTTTCTACCATAACAATATCCATCTCAACTGTTGTAGTAGCCCCTAAAGCTCTCATCAATACATTTTTACGTGGATGTTTTCTAGCTTCTTCTTCTGTCAATTCTCCACTTTTTACAAGTAAGTTTACTAATGTATGATCTGTTGTTACTTTATGAATTTTGTTATTCTTAAATACAAAACCACTTGAATCTCCAATATTTCCAAATAATAAATAATCATTTGTAAAAAGAGCTACAACAATCGTTGTTCCCATTCCTTTTGACTCCGGATTTTCTTCAGTATATTCATAAATTTTTTCATTAGCTTCAGAAACAGCTTGTTTTAAAAATTCAATGGCTTCTTCCTTTGTTCCAACTGTTACTTTATCTTTAAAGCACTTTGTTAAATGATTAATTGTAATATTACTTGCAATTTCTCCAGCACGATGTCCTCCCATTCCATCTGCTACAGCAAGCAAATATTCTAATGACTCATTCATTACAATTGCAACTGAATCTTCATTATGATCCCTAACTTTTCCAGGATCAGTTAAACAAAAGTAATCCACATTATCCCTCCTCATAATTTGAACGAAGTTGTCCACAAGCAGCTTGTACCTTACTTCCAAACTCTCTTCGAATCGTTGCTTGAATATGATTTTTCTTTAATACATCTAAAAAGTTTAAAATTTGTTCTTGACTACTTTTTTTATATTCAAAATGACTTGTTTCATTATATGGAATTAAATTTACATAACAATTCATACCTCTTAATAATTGAGATAATTCTAATGCACACTCCGTTGTATCATTTACCCCACTTAATAAAATATATTCAAACGTAAGTCTACGATGTGTTACATCAATATATCTTTTTAAAACAGGCATTAATTTTTCTAATGGATATGCTTTATTAATTTTCATCAACTTACTACGTAGTTGATTATTAGGAGCATGAAGACTAATTGCTAAATTAACTTGACTTTCATCTTTCATAAACAACTCAATCTTAGGCACAATACCACAAGTAGATACAGTAATATGTCTTGCTCCAATTGCAAAGCTTTTTGGATGATTCAAAATACGAATAAAACGTATTACATTATCATAATTATCAAAAGGTTCACCTATTCCCATCAATACAACATGACTAATACGTTTTTTCAAATCTTCTTCAATTTGAAGTACTTGCTCTACCATTTCTGAAGTTTCTAAATTACGTACCTTTTTTAATCTACCACTCTCACAAAAAGCACACCCCATATTACATCCAACTTGACTAGAAACACATAAACTATTCCCATAATCATGTTTCATCAAAACAGCTTCTATTTTATTTCCATCTTGTAACTCAAACAAATATTTATGTACATCAACATCATCTTGACGTTCTAATAATTTTAAAGTGCCAAAATAAAAATCTTCTTTCAATTTGGTAATCACATCTTTTTTTACATTAGACATCTCATCAAATGAATGGACTCTTTTATCATATAACCATTCATAAATTTGTGTTGCTTTAAATTTTTTTTCGCCAAGTTCTAAAAAATAAGTTTCTAAGTCTTGATGTGTCATTCCATATATATCTTTCATACTAACACCCTGTATATCATTATATCAGAATTTGTTTAAAAAATATAGTTGAATTTAAAAAAACAAAAAAAGCACATGACGTGCTTATAATTGTGAAATAATACATAAAACCATGAATAAAGTGCCTAAAAAAGCAGTTGCTCTTGTAATAAATAGCTCTCCACCACGTTCTTTTCTGTTTTGAAATAGATTCTCACTTCCACCAGTCATAATCTGAGCAGCATCCTCAGCTTTACCACTTTGTAAAAGGACAATCGCAATCAATAAAATTGAAACAATTAAAATTGCAATTTCCATCTTCATCGCTCCTTTGTGTCTTTAATAAGATAACATATTTCTTGAAACTTTTCAAGTATTATTGCATGTGAATCTCTTTTGCCTTGCCAATATTTGAATAAGTAATTGCAAGACCATAACCAGAATACTTAGCTTCAGTCATATTCATAAAATCTAATAAATCATAACTAACTTCTATAATTTGATTATTTTTTTCTTTCGTCGTCATTGTGATTGTTCCTTCTTTATTACTTTTACTACTATGATATATTGCTATAAATTTTTTTAAAGAAATTGTATATGTTTTTAAAATAGTACCATCTTTATAATTTGTAGTTGCTTCTAACGTAGCAGCATCCAATAATCGATATGCCATATCCGGTTTTAAAGTAATTTCAAGAAATTCCTCTTGTGTTGTTTCTAATCCATTATCATTTTTTTTATAAATAATTCCATTATCTACATAATAATTCGTTTTTGTTTCCAAATTTTCAAATATTTCTTGATACTGAACTCTACTTCCATTTAATTTTCTTTCTTTTATAGTAT
Source organism: uncultured Mycoplasmatota bacterium (assembly GCA_945872435.1). Classification (GTDB taxonomy): domain Bacteria; phylum Bacillota_I; class Bacilli_A; order RF39; family UBA660; genus UMGS2016. The sequence goes on along the minus strand of CAMBYP010000040.1, from coordinate 3,834 downwards.
TTGTTTCAAATTCAGTCCAAGAAAGATGTGATGAAAATTCATAATTATCCATATCACGAAATACTTCTAAAGCTGTTTTTGGAACTTCTTGTTCTTCACTAGAAACAACAGGTGTCTTAGTATTTCTAACCCCACCTGCAATTGCAAACAAGAAAACAAACCAAAAAAACAGAATTAAAATAGAACGATATCTTTTATTTTTCCAAGCTTCTTTTATTAAATTCCAAAGAGAAAACTTTTCTTCTGTTAAATTCATTGTATTTAATCTTTCTTGTTCTTCTTTTTTCATTTCTTCAACTGTTTTCATACTACCCCTCAACTTAATACTTTTCCTATAAAGTTTTCATGGCTCATTTGACCATTTGCATAACTTCTTGCATCCATTTTTGTTTTACCTTCAGGTTGTACTACTGTAAAAATAACTTCACCATTGCTAACTTTTACTCCAAAACCGTTATCATATACTTTTGTAATTGTACCATCTAAAAGATTTGGATAAGCATGATCTGTTTCTTTACATTCCCATACTTTCAAACGTTTTCCTTCATATACACAATATGCTCCAGGAAAATCATTTAAACCTCTAACTTGATTATAAATTTGTCTCATCGTATGATTGAAATGAATTTTTTCATCTTCTGGTTTAATATTAAAACCATAAGTAGCTTCACTAGAATTTTGTGGTATTCTTGGAGCACTACCATCTAAAATAGAAGGCAATGTATCTAATAACAAATCCCTTCCTAGTATACTTAACTTATCGTGCAATGTACTTGCAGTATCTGTTTCGTTAATTTCAATTTCTCTTTGTGAAATCATATCTCCTTCATCCATGCCTTCACTCATGTGCATAATAGTGACACCTGTTTTACTCATACCATTTATAATGGCACGATGAATTGGTGCTCCTCCTCTTAATTTAGGAAGCAAAGAAGCATGAACATTAATACATCCATATTTTGGATAAACCAATAATTCTCTTGGTAAAATTTGTCCATAAGCACATGTAATAATCAAATCAGGTTTTAATGATAAAACCTCTTGATAATCTTCACGTATTTTCTTAGGTTGAATCACTAAAATAGTATGTTTTTCTCCTACTAATTTCACAGGTGTTTTTTTCACTATTTGTTTTCTACCTACTGCTTTGTCAGGTTGAGTCACAATACCACGTACATGATAATTAGAAATTAAACCTTCTAAAATTGGAACACTAAATTCTGGTGTCCCCATAAATACAATATTAATATTTTCTTTTACATTTAAATTTTCGATATCCATAGTATCACCATATTCATTTTAACACATTTTAACTTTAAATATATAAAAATATCAAAAAAACATCTAAAAAGATGTTTTTATTATTACTTCTATTATTTCATAAGAACATAGAAGCATCTCTTTTAATACATAAAAAGGGATCCTTATACTTGTGTTAAAAAATATAAAAATGTGAAGAGAGAAGCATCATTACTACTCTACTCTTATTTTTATAACACCAAAGAATAAGTAATCCCTTACACATTATAAAACATTTCTGTTTATTTGTGAATACTTTATACGCGAATTGGATTCAAATCGATTTCTAACTTACATTTTCTCTCATTCATATATTTTGTTTGTATAAATTGCAATTTAGAAATCAATTGCTGTGATTTTTTATATTTGATAATCAATTGAATCATATATATTTGGTTAATCTTAGGAATACTAGCAAAACTAGGACCTAATATTTGTAAATCTTTTTCTTGCTGTAAATATTTTTTTATTTTAGTAGCTTCGTTTAATAAAAATTGCTCATCTTTTCCTTTTAATTGAATTAAAGATAAATTCATATATGGAGGATAATTTAATTTTTTGCGAACTTTCATTTCTTGTTCATAGAAACCTATATAGTCATGTTTACTTGCATATAAAATGCTATAATGATCCAATTGAAATCCTTGTATAATTACTTCTCCCAATTTATTTTTTCTTCCAGCTCTACCTGACACTTGATTTAATAATTGAAAAGTTCTTTCGGCACTTCTGAAATCAGGAACATTTAAAGAATTATCGCCTTCTAACACTCCAACTAAGGTCACATTAGGGAAATCTAAACCTTTTGCAATCATTTGTGTACCTATCAAAATATCGTATTCCTGATTGGAAAAAGCACGAATCATTTTCTCATGACTACCTTTCTTGGTTGTAGTATCAACATCCATTCTAAGTACTCTAGCATCTTTAAAAGTTTTAGAAACATATTCTTCTAAACGTTCTGTTCCCATTCCATACGTTTGAAATTCTTCACCATGACAATTTGGACACTTCTTTCTTACTGGCTTATGAAAGCCACAATAATGACATTGCATACCTTGTATTTCTTTATGATAAATAAGAGGAATATCACAATTTGGACACATATCTACTTCCCCACAATTTTTACAAGTTACAACTCTAGAATAACCTCTTTTATTTAACAATAAAATAATCTGTTCTTTTTTTTCTAAACAAGTTTTCATTTTTTCTTCTAATAGTCGTGATAAAATGGAATGCTTTTGTTTTATTTCTTCCTTCATATTTACAAAATACACTTGTGGAAATGTATCATTTACGCGATGTTTCATTTCTAATAAATGATATATTCCTAATTTAGCTCGTGTATAACTTTCTAAAGATGGTGTAGCACTACCTAAAACAATCGGGCAATGATATGTTTTAGCACGATACAAAGCCATATCAATTGCATGATATTTTGGCATATTTTCTTGCTTATAAGTTGTAGAATGTTCTTCATCAATTAGAATCATCCCTATATTTGTAAATGGAGCAAATATAGCACTTCTAGCCCCAATAACAATAGATACTTCTTTTCTTTCTATTTTTCTCCACTCATCATACTTTTCACCCAGTGATAATCTACTATGTAATATAGCAATTTGATTTCCAAAACGATTACGAAAACGAGTTACCATTTGTGGTGTCAAACTAATTTCTGGAACTAGAACAATTGCTTCTTTCCCTTCTTTTAGCACTTCTTCAATTAAATTCATATATACTTCTGTTTTTCCACTTCCAGTAACACCATGTAATAAATATGGAATAAACTCATGTTTTTTTGATAATATTGTATCTATTACTTGTTTTTGTTCATTTGTAAGATTCACCTTTTGTTCATGTTCTATTGGTTGTTCTTTTAACCTGTAAACTTCTTTTTCTACTTTTTTTATAATATGTTTTTTTTCTAATGTATTTAATGAAGAAATAGATATTTGAAGTAATTCTTTTCTAGCAACTTCTTGTTTTTCTTTTAATAAAGATATCATTTGATTTTGTGTTTTATTTCCCTCATAATTTGAATCAATTAAAATATAATAAGTTTCATATTTTTTCGATACTTGTATATTTTTATGTGCTTTTAAAGCTCTTGGTAACATCGTCTGATAACAGCTTACTAAACTAGATAAAGTTTTTTTCTGCATGTATTTACCCAACTTTAACAACTCTTCATTTAATACAGCATCTTGATCTATGACTTCAATGATTTCTTTTACTGGATAATCAACTTCTTTTTTAGTAGAAATTTCTACAATAAATCCTTCTAACTTTTGTCTTCCAAAAGGAACAAGTACTCTTTTTCCAATTTTAACACTAGAAAACATTGTTGGTGGAACTTGATAAGTAAACGTTTTATCAATTGCTTTCGCACTAAGTTCCACAATGACATCTACATACATGTTCCACCTCCTAATTCATTATAACATGTATTTAAAGTAAAAAAGAAACATTATTTTTATATGAAGGTGTAAGATAAAAGTAGACACAAAAAGAATGTGTTTACTTTTTCTTTTG
>CAMBYP010000039.1 GCA_945872435.1 uncultured Mycoplasmatota bacterium | reverse complement strand
TACATAAAACGATTTAATATTTCCATATTAATAAGGGTGATTGTATGTATAATAAAACGATATGGAAAGAAAATATAAAGCCATTATTAAATAATAAAAAAATAAAAAAACAGGTAGATGTATTAATGATTGGTGGAGGAATTGCAGGAATGACAGCTCTTTATCAATTATCTGAAACGAAGAAGAATATTTTATTAATTGATAAAGGGCGTATTGGTTTTGGTGTCAGTGCGAATACTACAGGAAAAATTACTTATTTACAAGATGAAATATATGAACAAATTGAAAATATGTATCACTTTGAAATTGCTAAGAAATATTTGTATGCACAGTTAGAAGCAATCAATTTTTTAAAAAATGTAATCAAAAAAGAACAGATAGATTGTGATTTCCAAAGAGTAGATTCGTATGTTTTTGCAAATAAAAAAGAAGAGTTATCAAAAGTACAATATTTAAAAAATTTTTTAACTAAATGCCAGATAGAAGTAAAAGAAGGAACAAAAATACCCCTTTCTGTTCCTTGTTTTCAGTCATTAAAAATAACGAATAGTTATGTTTTTCATCCTGTAAAATATATTTATGGATTAGCACGAATTTGTTTATCCAGAGGAATGCAAATTAATGAAAATGTTAGGGCTTATGATATTGATAAAAAAGAAAATTTATATTTTGTGAAAACTAATTTAGGAATTATACAAGCAAAACAAGTATTAGTATGTACACATTATCCTTTTTTTGTAAAACCAGGTTGGATACCTTTTAAAACTCATTTAGAATCTTCTTATGTTTTAGCAACAAAAGTAAAAAATCCAGAAAAATTTTCGGCAATTACAATTACAAAACCAATTTCTTCTTTTCGTTATCATAGTGATGTTAACCATTATTTAATATTTGCTTCGATGAGTGATTTATTGACAAAATGTAAATCTTCTACAAATAATTTTAATGAGGCTAAATATAATTTTTCTTTATTTTGTTCGAATAATCCAGAATATCAGTGGGAAACCCATGATGTTATGACAAATGATCATTTACCATTCATAGGGCCTGTTTCTAAACAAAATAAAAATCTACTGATTGCAACTGGTTTTCAGAAATGGGGAATGACGAATGGAACTTTGTCAGGAATGATTCTTTCAGATTATGTATTAGAAAAAAATAATCAATATGCTAATTTATTTTTACCTTATCGTAATTTTTCTTTTAAACGATGTATGAATACTGTAAAAGATGGTTTTGAAGTTATGAAAGCGATATTTTGTTCATTGATTAAAAAACAAGAAAAACAGGTTAGAATAGAATATAAAAATGCAAAAAGAATTGGAATTTATACTGATGAATATGGTAAAGAACATTGTGTTTCTACTTTATGTCCTCATATGAAATGTCATTTATTATTTAATGAAATAGAATTAACATGGGATTGTCCATGTCATGGTTCTCGTTTTGATATTGATGGAAATTTAATTGAAGGACCTAGTGTTTTTGATATTCATGAAAATAGTGATGTCAAAAAGAAGTAAAATGAAATGGAAAATATTGACTATCAATAATGGCAATGATATGATGTTAGTGTAATAATAGGAGGAGGAAAAGAATGTGAAAACAAATCAAAAAGGGTTTACATTAATTGAATTATTAGCAGTTATCGTAATTTTAGCGGTTATCGCACTTATCGCAACACCACTTATTATGGGAACAATTACAAAAGCTAAGAAAAATTCAGCAGTAGACTCAGCATACGGATATATGAAAGCCGTAGAACAAGCAATTGGAGAACATCAAGTAGATGACCCAACTGGAGAATTTGATGTTGCTGGAAAAACATTCACAACAAAAGATGGTGGAGCTACAATTACTACTACATCTTATCCAGATTTAGAAATTACTGTAAATTATAAGGGTAGTGCTCCAGCAAATGGTGGAACTTTAACTTATGATACAAACGGACGTGTAACAAGCGGAACTTTAAATATTGGTGGATATACTGTAAAAGTTACAAATGATAAAGCAACTATTACAACATCACCAACAGCATAATTTAGGAGGAAAAGAATATGAAAACAAATCAAAAAGGATTTACATTAATTGAATTATTAGCAGTTATCGTAATTTTAGCGGTTATTGCACTTATCGCAACACCACTGATTATGGGAACAATTACAAAAGCCAAGAAAAATTCAGCAGTAGACTCAGCATACGGATATATGAAAGCTGTAGAACAAGCAATTGGAGAAGCACAAGTAGACGATCCAACAGGTGCATTTGATATTTCAGGACAAACTGTAAAAGTAAAAAATAATGGTAATAAAGTTACAGTTTCAAAAGGTGGATCAAATGTTGATATTGATGTAAACTATAAAGGTAGTGTTCCAAAAGATAATGATACACTTACATATGATGAAAATGGACGTGTAACAACTGGTACATTACATATTGGAGGATATACAGTTACAATTGCAAATGATAAAGCAACAGTAAATTAAGAAGTGTAAACTTCTTTTTTTATAAATAAGAGAAAATTATGAATCGAAAAGGATTTACATTAATTGAGCTTTTAGCAGTTATCGTAATTTTAGCTGTTATTGCACTGATTGCCTCACCACTCATTATGGGAACAATTACAAAAGCTAAGAAGAATGCAGCCATCGATTCTGCATATGGATATATTCGTTCTATGGAAACGAGTATTGGTAAAATTCATGTGGAAGATGCTAGTAAAATTATGGAACAAGATGAAATTACTTTTACAGTTTCAGATAATGGTCAAAAACTTGTTACTGAAGGAGCATCAATGGAAGTGAATTATAAAGGAAGTAAACCAGAAGATGGAGGAACAATTACTTATGATAAAAACGGTAGAGTAGTAAGAGGTACTTTAAAAATTAGTGGATATACAGTTACAATTACGAATGATAAAGCGTCAATTTTAGAAGATTAAAAGCTGAAATATTTCAGCTTTTTTATGTTATAATATGAAATACTGGAGGTGGCTTATGAATTTATTAATTGGTAGTCATGTATCATTTAAAAAAGATACACAATTGCTAGGAAGTGCAATGGAAGCTATTTCTTATGGTGAAAATTGTTTTATGTTTTATACTGGAGCACCTCAAAATACAACTCGTATGATGATTGATAAAACATTAACAGAAGAGGCATTACAATATATGAAAGATCATCATATTGAAAAAGGAAATGTGATTGTTCATGCTCCATATATTATTAATTTAGCAAATAATCAAAATATAGATAGTTGGAATTTTGCAATTCAATTTCTAAAACAGGAGATTGAACGATGTGAAGCATTACATATGTCTAAATTAGTATTGCATCCTGGAAGTAGTGTAAAATTACCAAAAGAGGTAGGAATTCAAAATATTATTGATGCTTTAAATCAAGTGATTACAAAAAATCAAACAGTTTCAATTTTACTTGAAACAATGGCCGGAAAGGGAACAGAAATTGGAACTACTTTTGAAGAAATAAAGCAAATTATTGATGGTATTCACTATAATGAACATGTTATGGTATGTTTGGATACTTGTCATATTCATGATGCTGGTTATGATTTAAATGATATTGATGAAATTTTAGAGCAATTTGATCAAATAATTGGAATTGATAAATTAGGTTGTATTCATATTAATGATAGTAAAAATGATTGTGGAGCGCATAAAGATCGTCATGCTAACATTGGATACGGTAAAATTGGATTTGAAAACTTATTATCTATCATTTATCATGAAAAATTAAAAGAAGTTCCTAAAATATTAGAAACTCCTTATGTTGGTGAGACAATGGAAGACAAAAAAAGGTTATATCCACCATATCGTTTTGAAATCGAAATGATTTTAAATAAAAAAGAAAACGAACATTTTCTTTCTGACATTATTTCTTATTATAAAAAAGATTGATATTTATTTTTAGCTTGTATAAATTCTTTTTTAGCAAGTTCAAATATTTCTGGCCTGACATTTGCTCGTACTTCTTTAAATAGATTTTCTGCATTTTGATATAGTAATGTTTGCCAGTTCTTTTTTATAAAATTTGTAAAGTAAATGACTTCTTGATCGGTTAATTCGACATGTTTTTCTTTTGCGAATTGTTTTACTTGAATTGGGGTTAAATTCGATATATAATTTTTAATGAGAACTCGGTACATATTTCACCTCATTTTATTATATGCTAAGAAAATTGAATAATGTATTTTCTAACGAAGTAAAATGAAATAGGGGGGTGAAATATGTACTTTAAAAAAGAGTTTGGTTATTCTTTGGAACAATTGGAACCATGGATTAGTCCTGCTACATTATATTATCAAACTAAGATTTATGAAGATGCAATTAACCAGGTGAATCAGCTTTTAAATGATAATATTCCATTAGAAAATGTTGTAAAAAATATAGATCATTATCCACTAGAAAAACGAGGAAAATTATTATTTTTTGCTGGTAGAGTATTGAATCATGAATTATATTTTGATAGTATAAGTCCAAAACAAATAAATCAACCAATTGGATTATTAAAATTAGCAATACAAAAGCAATATGGAAATTATGAAAATTTTTTGAAACAATTTCGATTTATCGCTTCTCAATTAGTGGGAAGTGGTTATACATTTTTAGTAGTAGATAAAAATAAAAAGTTAAATATTTTAAATATGCCAAATGAAGAAAGTCCATATCTTTATGGAATGGTTCCTATTATGGCTTTGGACTTATGGGAACATAGTTATTTTTTGACATATCAAATTAGAGTAAGTGAATATATAAATTCTTTTTTCGAGGTGATAGATTATGGAAAGATAAATCAAAGATATGAGAAAATTATTTTATAGACCTATTAATAGACGAATTTATGATGTGATATCTTCTAGAAAAGATATTAGTGAGACTATCGAAAAAAGATATAATATATTACTTATTTTTATTGTGATTGTATTATTTATTGTGATTGGTACTTTATTTTATATCCAAATTGTTCAAAACGAAATTTATAAAGAGAAAGTTGCTACATTAAATCAGAATATTATAGAAGGAACAAGTGCCCCAAGAGGACGAATTTATGATAGAAACCATAAATTAATTGTCGATAATACTCCTACTAAAATTATTTATTATAAAAGAAAAAGTGGAACTACTACTAGTGATGCTTTAGATATCGCATATCGTTTAGGAGAGTTAATTCAAGTAGATTATAGTAAATTATCAACAAAAATGTTAAAAACATTTTATATTGCTCAACATCCTAAAGAAGTAAATAAAAAAATTACAAAAAAAGAATGGCAAAAATTAGAAGAAAGAAAATTGACTGAAGAAGAAATTGAACAAATGAAATATGAGCGTATTACTTTAGAAGAACTTTCCACTTATCAAGATGTAGATAAAGAAGCAGCATATATTTATTATCTTATGAATAATGGCTATTCATACGCTGAAAAAACGATTAAAAAAGAAAATATAACAGATGAAGAATATGCTTTAGTTAGTGAAAATTTAAAAAACTTACCAGGTGTTGGAACGAGATTAGATTGGGATCGCAGTTATCCATATGGTAATGTTTTTCGTTCTATTTTAGGAAGTGTATCAACAACAGAAACAGGAATTCCTTTAGAATTAAAAGATTATTATTTAAATAAAGGTTATAGTTTAAATGATCGTGTAGGACTTAGTTATTTAGAATATCAGTATGAAGATATTTTAAAAGGAGAAAAAAATTTATACCAAGTTAATGCAAATGGCGAAAATACTCTTTATAAAGCTGGTAAAAGAGGAAATGATGTTGTTTTAACAATAGATGTTGAGTTACAAAAAGTAGTAGAAGAGATTTTAACTGAACAAGTATTGAAGACAAAAACAGAACCAAATACTGATTATTATAATCGTTCTTTTGTAATTATTTCCGATCCTAAAACAGGAGAAATTCTTGCTATGGCAGGAAAACAAGCAGTACAAAAAGATGATGGAAGTTATGAAATTGTGGATTATACTCCTGGGATTTTAACATCACCAGTTGTGGTAGGTTCTGTTGTAAAAGGTGCTAGTCAAATTGTTGGTTATAATACTGGAGCTTTAAAAATTGGAGAAACAAGATATGATACTTGTATTAAAGTTGCAGCAACACCAATTAAATGTTCTTGGAAATATTTAGGAAAGTTAAATGATATTACGGCTTTAAAATATTCATCAAATACTTATCAGTTTTATACTGCGATTAAAGTAGGAAATGGAAACTACCAATACAATAAACCGCTTCGTGTTGATTCTCAAGCTTTTACAACTTATCGTAATACTTTTGCTGAATTTGGATTAGGTGTTAAAACAGGAATTGATCTTCCTGTAGAAAGTTTAGGATATAAAGGTAGTAGTACTTTAGCAGGACATTTGTTTGATTTTTCAATTGGACAGTATGATACTTATACACCAATTCAATTATCACAATATATTGGTACCATTGCTAATAATGGTGCTAGAATGCAACCATTCTTATTAAAAGAAATATATCAACCAACTAAAGATGGCTTAACAAAAAAAGTTAGTGAAACAAGCCCTAAAAAATTAAATCAAGTAAATACGACACAAGAATATTTGGACCGAGTAAAACTTGGTTTTCAAGAGGTTATGAAAACTGGTGGAACAGGTACAGGTTATATCAATTTAGCTTATAATCCTGCTGGTAAAACTGGAACTAGTGAAAGTTTTGTAGATAGTGATGGCGATGGAACAATTGATAAAGAAACTGTAACCAATACTTTTGCTGGTTATGCTCCTTATGATAATCCAAAAGTAACTTTTACTGTAATATCTCCAGATATTTATTATCAAAAAGGATGGAGTACTTATCAAACAACTGTCAACAAAAGAATTACCACAGCTATTACGAATAAATATTTTGAATTATATCTTAATTAATTTTGACACTTTGATAAAACATGTTAAAATAAGTGCTTACTTGGGGGGATAATATGGAAAAAATTATGATGCAAGACATTAGAAAGAAAATGGATGAAAATGATTTTTCATTTAATGTGTATCGTTTAACCATGACACAAAAACTGGGAATGATTAATTATGTTTTTGAAAAGCAATTAACTTGTATGCCAAAAGTTATGAAAATGTTATTAAATAGTTCTAAATATCCAAAAGAAAGGCAAATTTATGTACATTATCTATTACAAGAAATGAAATCAAGAAAAGATGTTTTTCCATTTGAAATGTTATCATGTTCAACATTAATTTCTGATTATAGTAAACAAGAAATAGAAACAATATTTGGAATTGTACGTGATAAAATAGGAAATAAAAATTTTAAGTATGAACAATTATTAATGATTTTAGAAATGACTTTGTTACCATCTTATCAAAAAGGTAAAAATGAGCAGCAAGATCACTATTATAAATTAGTGCAATCTATTCAAAAACAAATCTATAGACAAATTAAAGATGAATATAATACACAATTTTTAGAACATAAAAAATTATTGTTCTATTTACAAACATTGCCACATCAATTTTCAGATTATTTTAATAAAGTAAAAACATTGAAAAAATAAAGACTTGTCGTAATTTTATTTATTTGTTATAATAGAAAAAGATGTGACGAAAAGGAGGGAAATGTATGGCCAATAAAAAAGGTGAAAACAGAAGATTAGTAGATTTTAAATGTACTGTTTGTGAAAAACATAAAGTTCGTAAAGAAAAAAATGTAAAAAATACTCCAGAACGTATGGAACTTAGTATGTACTGTCCAGTATGTAAAAAACATACACCACATAAGGAAGCAAAATAATAAGGTTATACATTCCTTATTTTTTTAAAGAGAGGAGGATATTATGTTTGAAATTAATGATATTAAAAATGGAATTACTTTTATTTATGAAGGAAATATTTTTCAAGTATTAGAATTTTTACATGTAAAACCAGGAAAGGGACCAGCTTTTTTAAGAGCAAAATTAAAAAATTTAAGAACTGGTGCTACAATTGAAAAAACTTTCAATACAAATATTAAATTAGAGAAAGCAATGATTGAAAAACAAAATGTTCAATTCTTATATAAAGATGGAGACAATTATGTATTCATGAATATGGAAACTTATGAACAAATTGAACTTTCAACAGATCAAATTGGAGAAAATGCAAAATATTTAAAAGATGGATTAGATGTAGAATTAAGCTTTTATAAAGGAGAACTTTTAGGTGTTATTTTACCTGAAAAAATTGAAATGGAAGTAACTCATACTGAACCAGCTGTAAAAGGAAATACAACGAATAATGCAACAAAAGATGCAGAATTAGAAACTGGATTAATTGTACGTGTACCACTTTTCATTGAACAAGGTGAACATATCATTGTAAGTACTCGTGATGGAAAGTATGATTCTAGAGCATAAGATACGAAAGTATCTTTTTATATAAACTTGTTTAGATGAATAAAAAATACTTGACAAACATAGTAATTATTAGTATAATCACTATGTAATTTGAAAAGGAAAGCAGAAGATCCACTTCTCACCCGATTGCTAAAGCTTTGGGTTCAGGCCAAAAATAAAAGATAAATTGGTTTTTTAGTGGATACTTTTGTATCCACTTTTTTTGGAGGTGTCTATTATCGCTAGTAGAGAAAGAGATTTGTTTATTAATGAACAAATACGTGCAAGAGAAGTAATGGTAATTGGTCCAAATGGAGAACAATTGGGAGTAAAAGCAATTAAGGATGCATTAACGTTAGCAAATTATGCTGGATTTGATTTAGTATTAATGAATTCAAATGCAAAACCACCAGTTTGTAAAATTATGGACTATAATAAATTTAAATATGAAAACAAGAAAAAACAAAAAGAAAATATGAAACGTCAAAGAGAAGCAAATTTAGATGTGAAAGAATATCGTTTATCAGTTTCTATTGATGTACATGATTTTAATACGCGTGTTCGTAATGCGAAAAAATATTTGGAAAAAGGTCATAAAGTAAAAGCCAATATTCGTTTTCGTGGAAGAGAACTCGCACATACTCATTTAGGAAAAGATGTATTACTTCGTTTTGCAAAAGAGTTAGAGGATGTAGCAGTCATTGAATCTATGCCAACTTTAGATGGAAAGTTCATGAATATGTTACTAGCTCCAAAGAAAGATAAATAAGGAGGATAAGTTATGGCAAAATTAAAGAAAATTAAGAAAAAAACACATAAGGGAATTGCTAAAGCATTAAAAATGAGACCTGGTGGAACAATTAAAACTGGTAAAGGTGGTTCTCGTCACAATACTGGTAAAAAAAGTTCTAAATTCAACAGAGACAGACGTAAAGGTCAAAGTTTAAGTAAATCAGATTATAACAGAATGAAAAAAGTAATTAACTAATTAACATAAAGAAGGAGGATATATTATGGCAAGAGTTAAAGGTGGTACGATTAGTCGTGCTCGTCACAAAAAAGTTATGAAACAAGCCAAAGGTTATTTTGGAAGTAAACACAGATTATATCGTTCAGCAAATGAACAAGTAATGCATTCATTAAAATATGCATATAGAGATAGAAGACAAAAGAAAAGAGATTTTAGAAAATTATGGATTACACGTATTAATGCAGCATGTCGTATGAATGAAATTAGTTATTCTAAATTCATCAACGGTTTAAACATTGCTGGTGTTACAGTAAACCGTAAAATGTTAAGTGAAATTGCAATTGATAATCCTAAAGCATTTACAAATTTAGTAGAAGTTGCAAAAGCTGCATTAAATGGGGATACAAAAGCAATCGAAAAAGCTTCTAAACCAGTAGCAACAGAAAAGAAAGAAACAAAAGCTACAAAAAAAGAAGAAAAAGCTGAAGATAAAAAAGATCTATCTAAAATGACAGTTGCTGAATTAAAGAAATTAGCAAAAGAAAAACAAGTTGAAGGATATTCAACAATGAAAAAAGCAGAATTAATTGATGCATTAAAA
>CAMBYP010000038.1 GCA_945872435.1 uncultured Mycoplasmatota bacterium | reverse complement strand
CAACAAAAACCTACTTTGTATCAAGTAGGTTTTTAATTACATCTTTTTTTCTCTACTTTTAAATTTTTTAAGCTACCTGTTGCACAATATTGTTGATATTGAATTTTGATCGTAGCTTCATCTTTAGAATTCATAATAATTGTACCAGTTCCCAAAATAGAACCGTCTACTTCTATTTTTGTACTTCCCGCTTTTAAAGAACTACCATCAACCGTATAAGTTCCACCTGTAAAGATTTCATTTTCTGTTTGATAATAAGTAATTGCATTTACCATTCCTTTAATAGAATCACGTAGTGTTTCTTTTTTTGATTTTTCAATTTGATTCATAACAAGTGGTGTTGTAACAAGTGCGATAATTCCAATAATCATAATAACAGCAAGTAATTCAATTAATGTAAATCCTCTATTTTTCATATTATCACCTAGTTTCATTATAACAAATTTTACAAAAAAAAAGAAGCATTACTTTGCTTCTTCTGTTGCTCTTACTTCACGAATCACTGTAACTTTAATTGTACCAGGATATTGCATTTGTTCTTCAATTTTATTTTTAATATCACGAGCTACTTTGTAACTTTCTAAGTCACTAATCTCTTCTGGTTTTACAATCACACGTAATTCTCTACCTGCTTGGACAGCAAATGTTTTATCTACACCTTCAATATCATTTGCAATATTTTCTAGTTCAGATAAACGTTTCATATAATTTTCTAATGAATCATTTCTAGCTCCAGGACGAGATGCAGAAAGAGTATCAGCTATTGCTACTAATCCAGCAATTACACTTGTTGCATCTGTATCACCATGATGTGATTCAATTGCATTGATAACAATATCAGATTCATGATATTTACGAGCAATATCAGCACCAATTTGAACATGGCTTCCTTCTACTTCATGATCAATGGCTTTTCCTATATCATGTAAAAGTCCTGCTCTTTTTGCAAGTGTTTCATTTTCTCCAATTTCACTTGCCATTAAACCTGCTAAATGAGCTACTTCGATAGAATGTTGCAATGCATTTTGTCCAAAACTTGTACGGAAATGTAATTTTCCTATTAATTCTACTAATTCTGGTTCTACTTTAGTAAGCCCTAATTCAAACAAAGCATTATTTCCATATTCTAAAATTTTAGCACGCATATCTTCACTTATTTTATCATATAATTCTTCAATACGTGCAGGATGAATTCGTCCATCCTTAATCAATGTTTCAATCGTAATTCTAGCAATTTCACGGCGTAATGGATCAAAGCTAGAAAGAACAATTGCTTCTGGAGTATCATCGATAATTAAATCAACCCCAGTCACTGCCTCAATCGTACGAATATTACGTCCTTCCCTTCCAATAATACGTCCTTTCATATCATCACTAGGAAGTGTTACTACAGTTACAGTCTGTTCATTTGCTACATCTGATGCATATCTTTGCATTGCAGATAAAATAATTGCTTTTGATTTTTTATCAGCTTCTAATTTTGCTTCTGTTTCTCTATCTTTAATCATAGAAGCAATTTCTAAGCTCATCATATCTTCTACTTTTTTTAATACCATATCACGTGCTTGATTTTTTGAAAAACCAGCAATTTGTTCTAATAATTGAATTTGTTCTTTTTTAATATCTTCCACTTTACTCATTTCATCTTGGATTTCTTTTTGTTTTGTCAAAAGATTTTCTTCTTTCTCTTCTAACATTTTTTCACGACTTTGTAATGTTTGATCTCTACGATCAATTGAATTTTCACGAAGAAGTAAACGTTCTTCTGCTTCTTTTGCTTCTGCTTTTTTCTCTTTTACTTCTTTTTCTGTATCTATTTTTAATTTATGTGCTTCTTCTTTCGCATCCAAGATATAATCGCGTTTTAATTTTTCAGCATCTTTTTTTGCTTGTTCTAATAGTTGTTCTATTTTTTTACTCATTCTTGTTGTTTTTAAACTATTTAATACAATTACAATTAAAATACCTATAAATAATCCAAGTAAAACAAGTATGATGGAAGTAATCATTTGATTCATATAATTCCTCCATTATCTATTTTATCTTAGGGTAAATATTCATTCACTCTATTTTCATTTTAATTGATTTTCAGTCTTTAGTCAATAGCAATAAAATAGAGAAAAAAGAGCCAAGATGATAATTTTATAAAAGAAATGTAATTTTTTTTACTTTTTTTAAAAAATCTCTTGCCAAACTAGAAAAAATACGATATACTGAAATAGTCATTGACGGATAAATGGGCTTGTAGCTCAGCTGGTTAGAGCGCACGCCTGATAAGCGTGAGGTCGATGGTTCAAGTCCATTCAGGCCCACCATTTATAATGATATATGCCTCAATAGCTCAGTCGGTTAGAGCACTTGACTGTTAATCAAGGGGTCGTAGGTTCGAGTCCTACTTGAGGCGCCATCTTATGGCCAGTTGGTGAAGCGGCTTAACACACTGCCCTTTCACGGCAGCATTCACGAGTTCGAATCTCGTACAGGTCACCATAAGAAATTACAAGTACTTCGTACTTGTTTTTTTGTATCTAAAAAAGAATTTCATGAAGAAATGAAATTCTTTATTTTTTTAAACCTATCTGTTTGATATAATTTTAAAAATAATTTCAAATGAATGAGATATAACTGATATGAAATCATAAACATAATTCCTAAAAAGATAAGTTGTGGAAATGGTAAAAATGATAAAGAAAATAAATCATGTAAACCAATTGCCCCAATTAAGGAAATGAAAACCAAACTAACAAACAAAGATCCTCTTAATAAATTAAATGGATAACATAAACGGAATAATAACATAAAAGAAATAAATCCTGTTGTTAATACACAAATAGTTGATAATTGATTTTTTGTAAAATGTAAGATGGTTCCAAATAATAATATCAATAATATATTTTCAACAATTGTAAATGCTGTTGGAATCGATTTACTAATCATATTAAAGAAGAAATGTTTTTTCACTCTTTTTTCATTTGGTTCTAGTGCTAAAATAAGAGATGGAATACCAATTGTAGTAACACTTGTTAAAGTTAATTGAATTGGTACAAACGGATATGGTAAAGAAATAAATATAAAACAAACAGCAAGTAATGTAGCATAAATAGTCTTTACTAAGAATAAAGTAGCAGAACGCTCTATATTATTAATAATCTGTCTTCCCTCTTTTACAATTTTCGGTAATCGATCAAAATTAGAATCTAATAGAACCATTTCTGATACATTTCTAGCTGCTGCACTACCACTCGCTACAGCAATACTACAATCAGCTTCTTTTAAAGCTAATACGTCATTCACTCCATCCCCTGTCATTGCTACTACATGTCCATTTTCTTGCATTGCTTTTACCATTTCCTGTTTTTGTTCTGGAGTCACTCTACCAAATATTTGATAATGTTCTACTGCTTCTTTTATTGCTTCTTTACTTTTTAAAGTAGTAGCATCGATTGCTTTTAAATCAGTAATTCCAATTTTTTTTGCAACATTTAAAACAGTTTTTACATGATCTCCTGAAATAATTTTAATTTGAACTCCTTCTTGTTTAAAAAATTGCAATGTATCTTTTGCTTCTTTTCGAATATGATCTTGAATTTGTAAAAAACCAATCACTTCTATATTTTTTGGTAATTTCTTTTCTTCTAGTAATTCTTTTGAAATTGCTAATACAATGACTCTACTATCTTTTGATAATTGTTCTACTTTTAATTTCATTTCCAAAGGAATATCTTCTATTAAAAATTCTAATGCACCTAATAATATTGTTCCTTGATGAATTGATACTCCTGACCATTTTCTCCTAGAAGTAAACGGTACTTGATATAATATTTCTTGTTCTATCTTTTCTTGATATGTATTTTTAATAGCATCCATAGTTGCATTTTTATCATCAAAATTAGTTGCTAATAGACTGAGTAAATGTTCCATTTCCTTTTTTGTATGATTTTGATATGGAATAATATTTGTAATTACCATATCACCTTTTGTTAAAGTACCAGTTTTATCTAGAAAAATTGTATCTACACGAGCTAAAGTTTCTAATCCATATAGTTGTTGTACTAAAATTTTATAGCGGGTTAATTTTGCAACACCAACAGCTAAAACAGTACTAGTAAGTAATACCAATCCTTCGGGAATCATTCCAATCACTGCTGCAACTGTATTTAATATTGCTTGATTTAATGAATGATGAATTCCATATTGACGAAAAAACAATATAACCCCTAATGGAACAATGATAGCAGAAACTACTTTAATAATTTTATTTAAAGTTTCCATAATTTCTGACTTTACTTTCTTCATATATTTTGTTCCGCTTGAAATTTTAGAAGTATAATTATCTACTCCTACATGTTCTACTTTGGCATAGCATGTCCCAGATGTAATAAAACTACCTGATAATAGCATATCATTTTCTTTTTTATAAATTGGTTCTATTTCTCCTGTAATAATAGATTCATTCACTTCTACTTCTCCACTTTGAATGATAGAATCAACAACAATTTGATCACCACGATCAAAGCGAATCATATCATCTAACACAATAGAATCAATATTTATCTTTTGCAATTTCCCATCACGAACTACATGAACATGTGTAGCCGTTAATAAAGATAATTTATCAATTAACCTTTTGGCATGAATTTCTTGTATGGTACTAATTAAAGTATTACAAATAACAACTCCCATAAATAACAAATTCTTAAAAGAGCCACAAAGTAATACAGCAAATGCTAAAAAAGCATTCAAAATATTAAAAGGAGTAATCATATTTTTTAAAATAATTTCTGGAATTGTCTTGGTTTTATTTGTTTTATCTATATAATGCAACCCTTCCAGTTTTCTTTTTTGTACTTGAATACCTGAAAGTCCTTCTTTCACTTTAGGATAATATCGTTCCATATAAACCCTCCATATCTATCATACAACAAAACACGTCCCTTAAAATGACTATGTTGAAAGATAAAATAGAAGAAGTTTGGGAACCAAACTTCTTAAATTGTAAACAATTGATAACCTTCCTCTTTTTGATTAGGTGCTACAATTGGTATCATAATATTTAATTTATCATTTTCATCTAAATAATAAAGTAAAGTGTTTTGTTTTAATTCTTTTTGATATTGTTCAAAAATATAATTTGCATATTCATTTTTTTCGCTCTGCTTTATTTCTGTTTTTGAATCTACCCATTCATGTATTGCATTCTTCACTTTTAAATCAATATTAAAGTTAGAAATAGAAGCTTTTTGATAAATTGTTTCATAACTAGCAATACTTTGATCACTTAAATAAAAGTTATATGTTAAATAAGAATAAATACTTTTATCAGGATTACGATGTTGAATATAAATTAAAATTGATAAAATATCACCATGTACTGTATACTGATAGTTACTAATAATATTATAACCCATTTCTTTTAAATTTTTCTTTTCTTGTAATAGTGTTTCATACATCTTTTTAATTTCTTGATTTTTTTGAATTGCAACTTCACCATTTAAATTAATCATAGGTAATTTAAAATCTTTAGAATCTACATAAGGAGCTTGAAACACATATGCATAATTCGGAAAAATTTTATTTTTATTTAACTCTTGTTTTTCTTTTGATACTTTTGCATAAAAAGATTGATCTTGATAAGTAGTTACTAATTCTTGATAGACTGCAAGACAAATAAAAATAGAAATCATAACACTAGCAATACCAATTATGCCATAATATAGATATCTATTTTTGTAAAACATTCTATCACTTCCTTTGTTTTAGTATAACACATCTCATCTTTTAATGGGAAAAGAAGTATATAGAAAGACATTTTATTTACAAAAAAAAGATTTGTTTAAATCTTTTTATTTTTTACAATTTGATATTCATTTTCACTTATCTTTTTTAAGATTAATTCATACTTTGCTTTTACATCACTTTTTTCATAATCAAAATTATCATCTTTTTTTAGTGTTTCTACTTCTTCTTTTTTCTCTTCATTTTCTAATACTGGACTAATATCATCATAAGTAATTTCAATTAATTCTTCTTCCTGATTATTTACTACTTTTGTTACTTTATATAATACATCTTTCATGTCTTTTTGATATTGACAAGTCAGTTTATTATCCTTAAATAATGTATCATCTAATTCATCTTTATTTAATTCTACTCCAAATAATTGTTTGATAAAAGGATTTAAATTATCAAAGGTAATTACTTTTTTCTCTTCTGTATTATTTTCTTTTTCAAAAGTTTCTTCTTTGTTTGATTTTAAATAATAACAAGTTGCTTCGGCCATTTCTATATCTGTAAAATCAGTATCATCGTATGTCGTTCTAACAAAGTTAAAATAAGAAAGTATTGATTTTAAATTAGAATTTAATATTTTATTGTATTCTGTTTTTGTTTGTTTTGAAGTAATATCTACTGGTTCTAACTCTTTTTCTTCTTTTGTTTCTAATTCTGTTATTTTATCTTCTTTCTTTTTTATTTCTCTTTTTAATTCATTAATTTTACTTGTATAATTTACAGATAAAACATAGTACGTTCCTAAACTACCAATTAAAATTCCTAAAACTAGACATAAAATAATTGCAAATGAATGACTTTCTCTTCTTTCCATAGTAGACCTCCTATATTCATCATTTCCAATTTTTTCTAATTTATACAAAAAAATAGTGATTGTATTATCACTATTTTAAAAATCCCTTAATAATTACTTCTTCTGCTTCTTTTTCCGTGAAACCTAATGACATTAATTTGAGTAATTGTTCTCCTGCGATTTTACCAATCGCTGCTTCATGAATTAAATTAGCATCCACATGCTTCGCATATACTTCTGGAATTGCTTTCACTTTTCCTTGATCTTTTATAATTGCATCACATTCAACATGCGCATAACAAGCATTTTTTCCTATAATATTGGAATGAAATTCTTGGTAAGAAGAATCTGTTGCAACAGATCTAGATGTAATATGTGTACTTGCATTTTTACCTTTCAATTTAACTTTAAAATTTGTTTTTGAAAATTGCTTATTACTAGTCAATACTTTTTCTTGAACTACCAATGATGTATCATCATCTAATTTTGCAAATGTTTCTCTATTTGTTGAATCAACCCCTTTGATTTGAACTGTATCCATAGTCATCATAGATCCTTTTTTCATATAAATTTCAGTAACGGGATTTAAAATTTTATCTCCACTTCCCGTTCCTTCTCCATAATGTTTTTCTACATATTTTACTTTTGCATTTTCTTCTAAATAAAAACGATGTATTCCATTATGTGTTGCGTTTTTATGATGATCATTATGAATTCCACAACCGGCAATAATAATCACATTCGAATTTTTTCCAATATAAAAATCATTATAAACAGATTCAGTAAATCCACTTTCAGTAACAATTACAGGAATATGAACCATTCCAAACAAAGTATTATCTTTTACATGAACATCGATTCCTTTTCCATCTTCTTTACTAAGAATATCAATATAGGGATTTGTTTTTCTACCAATACATTTTCCGTTTTTTCTAATATTATAAACTTCGCTAGTTTCTATATCAGAAGCACCAATTTGTTCTAATAAGCTTTTATCAGTTTCCTGCACTCTAATCCACCTCCATCTTTTTAGAATGATTTAAAATAAGAGGCATCATTTTATCACGGTTTCCTACTTCTTTTATTTTCCCATCTTCTAATAAAATGATTTGATCAGCAATATTTAAAATACGTTCTTGGTGAGAAATTACCAAAGTCATTCCCTTAGATGTAGATTCAATTTGTTGAAAAACATCAATTAAACTTTGAAAACTCCATAAATCAATTCCTGCTTCTGGTTCATCAAAGATAGAAACAAGTGGTTTACGTGCTAAAACAGTTGCAATTTCTATTCTTTTTAATTCACCACCTGATAAAGAATGATTCACTTCCCTTTCTAAATAATGGCGAGAAGTAATTCCTACACGCATTAATATTTCCATAGCTTCTTCTTTATCTAAATCTTGGTTAACTGCTAATTTTAACAAATCAAAAACTGTAATTCCTTTAAATGTAACTGGTTGTTGAAAAGCATAACCAAATCCTAAACGAGCTCTTTCATCTAAAGATAAATGAGTAATATCTTTACCATGAAATAATATTTGTCCAGAATCTGGTTTTTCAATTCCCATAATAATTTTCACTAATGTTGATTTTCCACTACCATTTGGTCCAGTCATTACATAAAACCTCTTTGGGTCAAATGTTAAATTTATATGATCTAAAATTTTCTTATGTTCTTTTTCAAAACAAATATCTTTTAGTTCTAACATAATATTTCCTTCCTATTCCTGTGAAAATCATTTCACATTGATACTATTATAACATTTTCATATGATTTCACAACTATTTTTATATGCAAATAAAAAATTAATCTAAAATAGATTAATTTTATAATTTAGGATCAACTAATATTTTTACAGCATCATCTTTACCACTTGTTAGTCTTTCATAAGCTTCTTGTACTTGATCAAAAGATACAACATCATCTATAAATTTCTTTACATTGATTTGTTTTGTAGCCATAAGATGAATACACATTTCAAATTCGTCTTTCGTATATCCAATTGCTCCTTGTAATTTTAATTCATTCATCACCGCAACAACTGTTGGAATAGAAATTGGTGCCATTGCTACTCCAACTAAAATAACCATTCCTCCTGGTTTTGTAGCACAAATAGCACTTGTTACTGCGTTAGAGTTTCCACAGCAATCAATCACAATATCAAAACCATCTTCTGTATCTTTCATAAAATCTGCCATGACTGTTTCGTTTTTCGCATCATAATATTTATCAGCTACTTTTAACTTTAATGACTTTTTACCACGTTTAGGATTTGTTTCACTTAGTGCGACAAAACTAGCTCCTTCTTTTTTAGCAAACATCGCACATAATAATCCAATTACGCCTCCACCAATCACAAGAATTTTTTGACCAACTTTAATATTTGCTAAATGAATAGCATGTAAAGCAACAGCAGTTGGTTCTACCATTGCCATTTCTTCTTCTGTTACTCCTTTAGGAAGCTTTAACACCATATCAGGACGGACACATACAACTTCACCTAAACCTCCTGGTCTTGTTAATGATAATCCCACTGCATCACTCCATGTTTTTCTACAATATTGAGGATTTCCACTCTTACATGCAGAACATTCACCACAAGGTGAAATAGGAAGTGCTGTTACTAACTCCCCAACTTTTAAATCTTTTCTACTACCTGGATCTACTACTTTACCACAAAACTCATGTCCTAAAATAAGTCCTTTTGGTTCTCCCATTTCAAAATAATGTAAATCAGAACCACAAATACCTGTTTTTAATATTTCAATTACGACTTCCCCTTTTTTTGGAGTTGGTTTTTTGATTTCTTTTACTTCAAATTTTCTTTTATCAACTAATGCTACTGCGCGCACTTATATCACCTCTTATAGTCATTTTAACATATTTATTTTTACTTATACTTTTCTATTTCACACAGTTTACACATTTATACAAAAAAACATATATCTTAAATCAAGATATATGCATGGTATTCATGTTGAATAAACTTTTCCAAATCATGATAATAAATTGCTAGAGTTGCCTCATTGGTATTGGGATGAAATAATAATTTTTTCTCTTTTAAATCACGATCAATCATAAGTAACACTTTACTTTCTTTGTCATTTATAATTCCAAATGGAGTAACACTTCCTTTTGATAATTGCAAAATATTTTGTAACTCTTCTTCTTTGGCAAATGATATGTGTTTTGTTCCAATCTTTTCTTCTAATTGTTTAATATTTGCTGTTTTATCGTCTTTTAAAATAATTAAATAATAATTTTTTTTCTTATCTTTTAAAAATAAACTTTTAGTGCCAATCCCTTCAATCATATTTGAAATATGATTTGCTTCTTCAATCGTACATACTGGTTCATGTTCTACTACCTGAAATGGAATTTCTAACTTTGTTAATAACTCTAATACTTGATTCATTTTTTCTTTTGAATTCATATCATTACCTCTCTTCTTTAGCAATACGATTTATTATTTCATGGATTTACTTTCATAAATACTAAAAATTTTATTAAAATTATTTTATCATATGACTATCAAAAAATCTATCACTCTTATCTTACAAAAATATAACTATTTTTATAAAAAAAGAAATTTAATGTTTCATTTTTATTTGTTTTGTGTTATACTTGTTAAGTAATCAATTGTTATGGGCTGTTAGCTCAGTTGGTAGAGCAACTGACTCTTAATCAGTGGGTCTAGGGTTCGAATCCCTAACAGCCCACCATA
>CAMBYP010000037.1 GCA_945872435.1 uncultured Mycoplasmatota bacterium | reverse complement strand
GGTATGTATATTGGATCTACTGATAAAAGAGGATTACATCATCTTGTATGGGAAATTGTAGATAATGGTATTGATGAAGTAATTAATGGTTATGGGAAAAAGATTACGATTATTATTCATAAAGATAAATCAATTGAAGTAAGTGATGAAGGACGTGGTATACCTGTTGGAATGCATGAGACTGGTAAGTCTACACCTGAAGTAATTTATACGGTACTTCATGCTGGAGGAAAATTTGAAGAAGGAGGATACAAAGTATCTGGAGGTCTTCATGGTGTAGGTGCTAGTGTTGTAAATGCACTTAGTAAATGGATGGAAGTAACAACATGTCGTGATGGATATAAATATTTTATTCGTTTTAAAGATGGTGGTAAGACAGATGTTAAATTAAAAAAGATAGAAAAGACAAGTAAGACTGGTACAACAGTTCGTTTTATGCCAGATGATACGATTTTTTCTACAACTACGTTTTCATTTACAACCATTTGTGAGAGAATGCAGGAATGTGCTTTTTTATTAAAAGGTTTACTAGTTGTAGTAGAAGATGAAGAGGATGGAAAGAAAAAGGAATTTCATTATGAGAATGGGTTAGAAGCTTTTGTTGATTATTTAAATGAAGATAAGAATGTTTTACATAAACCTGTTCATTTTGATGGAGAAAAAGATGGAATACGTGTAGAGATTGCTTTTCAATATACGGAAGAATATAGTGAAAATTTAGTATCATTTGTAAATAATGTAAAAACGAATGATGGAGGAACTCATGAAGTAGGATTTAAAACTGCTTTTACTCGTGTATTTAATGATTATGCAAGAACTAATGGGTTTTTAAAAGCAAAAGATAAGAATTTAGAAGGTAGTGATACGAGAGAAGGTTTAACAGCAATTATTAGTTTACAAATACCAGAAGCGAAATTACAGTTTGAAGGTCAAACAAAAGGAAAATTAGGAACTCCAGAAGCAAGACCAACAGTAGATAGTATTGTTTCTGAAAAGTTACAATTTTTCTTAGAAGAGAATAAAGAGATTGCTACTAAAATTTTAAATAAGATGGTAAAGAGTAAATTAGTAAGAGAAGCTGCTCGTAAAGCTCGTGATGAAGCACGTAATGGAAAAAGTAAAAGTAGTAAAGAACGTGCTTTAAGTGGTAAATTAGCACCTGCTCAAGCTAGAAATGCGAAAAAGAATGAGTTATTCTTAGTCGAAGGAGATTCTGCTGGTGGAAGTGCAAAACAAGGAAGAGATCGTAAATTTCAAGCAATTTTACCACTACGAGGAAAAGTTATTAATTCTGAAAAAGCAACTATGGAAGATATTTTAAAAAATGAAGAAATTAATACTATTATTCATACTGTAGGAGCAGGTTGTGGTAGTGATTTTGAAGTAGAAGATTCTAATTATGATAAAGTAATTATTATGACTGATGCGGATGTAGATGGTTCACATATTCAAATTTTATTATTAACATTTTTCTATCGTTATATGAAACCATTAATTGAAGCAGGTAAACTTTATATTGCAATGCCACCACTATATAAAATTACATGTGGTAAAGAATTATCTTATGCTTGGACAGAAGAGGATAGAAAAGAAGCATTAGAAAAATATAAAGGAAAGAAAACAGAAACACAAAGATATAAAGGATTAGGAGAAATGAATGCTGACCAATTATGGGAAACAACAATGAATCCTGATACACGTAGTTTAATTAAAATTAATATTAGTGATGCTGCATTAGCAGAAAAAAGAGTTCGTGTATTAATGGGAGATAAAGTAGAACCTAGAAAAGAATGGATTGAAGAAAATGTTGAATTTGGTCTACAAGATAATTATCAAATTAATTAGAGGTGACTAAGATGAGATTTGATCCATATATTGTAATACCGGAACATATTAAATTTTTACCAGAAGAAGTTTATGTCATGCCATGTGTTCGTGAGTATCTTTATCGTTTTGGTAAAATGAGAAGAGGTTTATTTGAATATAAAATATTTGATATGATTATGCCATTATTTGATGATAACCATCAGGATTTAATAGGTAAGTATTTAAATCTTGGAACGGGTGAGATATATGATAGGCCCGAAGATGTGTTAACTGATTCTTTATTAGAAAATAATTCCAATCGAAATTATGATATTTATGTGATGGAAAATGAAAAGAAAAAAGTAAGCGAGATATTAAATACGAAAAGACCAATGACATATTTTGAAATGTATGAAGCATTAAGTCATGTGGAAGATGTTGCTATTACTTCTTTTGGGAAAGGGCTTAGAAAAGAGAAATTACAGTGGCAAACTGAAATTACGATTTTAGATGAAGATGTGGTAGAAAATTTAGTATTAACTAGAGAAAATATGATTTCTATTGCTAAAAAATATATTTTAAAATTAAAGGAAATGGAAAGAAATGGTGCTTATTTAATTACTGATTTATATCTTGGTTATCATAGACCAAAGGGAGAGTATGAAACTTCTTATGGTTGGATGTTTTTAACAAGAAAGGATTTTCATACTTATCAGAATGTAGTAGATCAAAATGAATATGAAAAAGAAGATTTTGAAGAATTAATTTGTTATTCTGATTATTTAGAAAAAGTAGAGGAAGAAAATATTTATCCAATTTATGATGCAAGAATGTGTTTTGATAAAGTAAAGAAATTAAAAAAATAAGAGTAGGTGAAGTTATGCAAGAAGTAATAAAACGAATTTATGAGTATTCACTAGAGGAAATATTGGGAGAACGTTTTGGAGAGTATTCAAAAGAAATTATTCAATATCGTGCCTTACCAGATGTTAGAGATGGGTTAAAGCCAGTACAAAGACGTATTTTATACGCGATGTATCGTGATCATAATACTTATGATAAACCATATAAAAAATCCGCCAAAGCAGTTGGTAATATTATGGGGGCATACCATCCACATGGGGATTTATCTATTTATGATGCTATGGTACGTATGAGTCAGTGGTGGAAACAAAATGCTGTTTATATTGATATGCATGGTAATAATGGTTCTATGGATGGTGATAGTCCAGCTGCCATGCGTTATACAGAGGCAAGACTTGCTAAAATTAGTAATGAATTACTTACTGATATTGATAAAGATACTGTTGAATGGGTACCAAACTATGATGATACTTTATTAGAACCAACTGTTTTACCTGTGAAATTTCCTCTATTATTAGTAAATGGAGCTATGGGAATTAGTGCTGGGTATGCAACAAATATTCCAACTCATAATTTAGGGGAAGTCATTGATGCTACTATAAAAAGAATTGATAGTCCAAACTGTCGTTTGGATACAATTATGGAAATCATAAAAGGTCCAGATTTTCCAACAGGTGGTATTGTTGAAGGATTAAAAGGGATTCGTGATGCTTATGAAACAGGTCGCGGAAAAATTGTAATTCGTAGTAAATACCATTTTGAAGAACAAAAAGGAAAAGAACAAATTATTATTGATGAGATTCCATATGAAGTAAATAAAGCCAATATGGTACGACGTATGGATGAAATTAGAATTGATAAAAAAATAGAAGGAATTGCTGAAGTAAGAGATGAAACTTCAAGAGAAGGATTACGTATTGCTATTGATCTAAAAAAAGGAGCAAATCGTGAGCTTGTCTTGAATTATTTATTAAAAAATACTGATATGCAAATATCTTATACTTTTAATATGGTAGCAATTATTAATCATCGTCCAATGACTGTAGGAATTCTTCCTATTTTGGATGCTTATATTGCTCATGAAAAAGAAGCAATTACTAGAAGAACTAATTTTGAACTACGTGTTGCAAAGAAAAGAATGCATATTTTAGAAGGTTTAATTAGAGCTCTTTCTATTTTAGATGAAGTGATTAACACCATTCGTGCTAGTAAGAATAAAAGCGATGCAAAATTAAATTTAGTAAAGCAATTTGAATTTACAGAAGAACAAGCAGAAGCAATTGTAACATTACAACTTTATCGTTTAACAAATACGGATGTTACAGAGTTAGAATCTGAATTAAAGCATTTACAAGCAGAAGTGGCACGTTTAGAAGCAATTATTCAAAACGAAGATCAATTAAAAAGTGTAATGAAAGAAGAATTGCGTTCTGTAAAAAAAGGATATGCAACACCTCGTTTAACAGAAATTAAAGAAGAAATTACAGAAATTAAAATAGATACATCTGTTATGATACCAAAAGAAGAAGTCATTGCTGTAGTAACTCATGATGGATATGTAAAAAGAGTATCTCTTCGTAGTTATCAAGCATCAACTGATGAAACTTTAGTAAAAGATGGAGATTTTGTAACAAATATTTTAAAAGTAAATACATTAGATACATTATTAATGTTTACTAACTTTGGAAATTATTTGTATGTTCCAGTTCATATTATTCCTGATTTAAAATGGAAAGAATTAGGAAAACATATTAGTAACCTTATTAAATTAAAAGAAGGAGAAAGAATTATTTCTACAATACCGGTAATTGGCTTTGAAAGTGATATGATTATTACACAGGCTACGAAAAACGGTATGATTAAAAGAACAAAAGTATCAGATTTTAAAGTACAGCGTTATACAAAACCAATGACTAGTATGAAATTAAAAGAAGATGATGAATTAATATTCGCGTCTTGTGAACCTTATCCATATGTATTTGTATCTACTTATAGAGGTTATGGCCTTTGGTATGAAACAAGTGAAATTCCTTTAACAGGAACTAAAGGTAGTGGAGTAAAATCAATTAACTTAAAAGATGATTATGTAGTAGGAACTAGTTTATTTGATGGCAAGAGTGATTGTGTCACTGTATTTACAAAGAAAAATACAGCAAAGCGTGTTAAATTAACAGAATTTGATAAAATGTCACGTGCACGTCGTGGAATTCAAATTGTAAGAGATGTGAAAACAAATCCATATTATATTTTAAATACTTGTGTTTTACCAAGTAAAGAAGAAATATATTTAAATACAAAAGATGGAATTGTTATGAAAAAACTAACAGAGTTTAAAGTAGCAGATCGATACTCAACTGGTTCTACAGTAAAAGAAAAATTTACAAGTGTAGGATATATTCATGTTTCTTTAGAAAATAAAAAAGAAGAAATTGTAACATTAGATACAAAAGAAAAAAAGATTTCATTAAAAGAAATTGATGAGCGAATTCTTACGATTGATGACTTCTTAAATGATTTTGAAAATAAAGAAAAATAAGACCAATGTGTCTTATTTTTTGTTTTATCGACAAATACTTGAAGATATTGATTTATTAATGATATAATAATTCATAGTAAGAGTAAGATAGGAGTGTATATAATGAATAAGAAAAGTGGTTTTACATTAATTGAACTTTTAGCAGTTATCGTAATATTAGCAGTTATTGCTTTAATTGCAACCCCACTGATTATGGGAACAATTACAAAGGCCAAAAGAAATGCAATGAAAGATACGGCATATGGAATATTAAAAGCTGGAGAACAATATGCTGGTGAAGCTTTATTATATTCTGATAATAATTATAACGGTGAAACAATTCCATTACCTGATAATTCTAAATTACAATACAAAGGTGGTAATGGAACAACAGGCGAATTAAAAATATCAAAAGATGGAAATTTAGCAATTGCGATTCATGATAATCAATTTTGTGCCATGAAAACTTTTAATCAATCAGAGGTAGTGGTAAAAAATTATGACGCAGAAACATGTAAAATTGATATTGAAACAGAATTATCATGTTTTGAAACAAAAGAAATTCATGAAGTGACAGTAGAAGGAACGAATTATCAAAAATGGTGTGAAGTATTTGAAATGGATGTATGTGATAAAAATCTGATGGAATACATGATAAAACTCTCTATTGCAATGATGCCGTTAAATGATTCGGAAAATCTTCAGCAATACTTACAATATATGAAAGACATGGGTATGATAGAACATTTTACGATAGATGAGAATCCTTCTTTAGCGATTACTGGCTACAGTTGTGGAGGACAATATTTAAATAGAGATAATGACCATACAGAAGGAATTGATATGAATCCAATCATTCCATCTACGATTGATGGTAAAAAAGTAATTATGATTGGTAAACAAGCATTTAGTAGTGGTTATCAAGGATATGAAGATGGAAGCCATGATACATCGTCAGTGGTTTATTCTGTAGCTTTACCTAGTACATTAAAATATATAGATGCACAAGCTTTCGGACATAATGAAATACATTCTATTGTTATACCACAAAATGTAGTAGGAATAGCAGGTACAGCCTTTAGTTATGATGGTGAAAATACTAATCTTCAAAAGATTATTAATCAAACTGGACGAAAATTCCCATGGGAAGCAACCTTAGGAAAAGAGTCAATAGAATTTTTTGAAACAGGAACCATTACATTAAATAGTGGAAAGCAAGTTGAAATTACAAAATAGGTAGATTATGAAAAAAATATATAATTTGATTTGGAAACATATAAAAAAGTATAAATATATTTATACTACCTGTTTTTTTGTTTTTCTTGCCTTTTTACAATTTGGATTATTATCTTTTCATCATAATATTTGGTATGATGAAGCATATCAAATGGTATTAAATCGTTATTCATTTTCAAAAATTATTTATTTTATTAGTAATGATTTTTCTGGACCTTTGTATGCGTTGGGTTTAAAAGTATTTACTCTTATTTTTGGAAATGAATTATGGGTAGGTAGAATATTTTCTCTTGCTATTTTTTCCATTGCATTTTTATTAGCATTTTATCCAATTAGAAGATTATTTTCTTACAAAACAGCTATTATATTTAGTATTTTATTATTAGTGATTCCAATTAACTTTTTTACTGCAATTGAAATTAGAACTTATTCTTTAGCGTTTACAGCTACATTGGGAGCTAGTGTATATGCAATATCTTTTTTTCTAAATAGTGAAAAAAAAGATATGATATTGTATATTATTTTTTCGGTTATGGCATTATATTCCCATAATTATGGTATATTCTTTATTTTTATTTTAGGAAATAGTTTACTATTGATGACTGCGATAAAAAAAAGAACAATTTTAAAAAAAGTATTATTAGCTAATTTTATTATTTTTATTTGTTTTATGCCATGGATTATGACACTTGCAAAACAAGCTAATAATTTAGATCAAAAGTTTTGGATTGCTAAACCAAATTGGACTATGTTTCCATATACTTTGTCATATTTATTTGGAAATTATAAAAATATTTATCAATTGTTTTTTATTATGGTATTGATAGGATATATTATGACATATATTCTAAATAAAAAACAATTTTATATTGCTCTTTACTATGGACTAGTATTATTGTTGACAATTGTTTTTGTAATTTGTTATTCACTTTATAAATCACCGATATTTTATCCTAAATATTTAGCAACATTCTTTGGAGTCTTTTTATTAATGTGTTCTATTGTTTTTGGAAATTACAAACAAAATTATCTTTTAGTAATATTATTTGTCATTTTATTGATTCCGATGTATTTTGCTTTTCAATATGAACATAAAATTGTAGAAGAAAAAAATATGAAGAAATTAGTTACATATGTTTCTAGTATTATTCAAGACCATAAGAATAAAAATATAGCATTCTATCATACAGGTGAATTTAGTTTGGGAGTCATGGAATATTATTTTCCAAATTCTAATCATTTGATTGCTTCTGGAACTGATATTTATGTTACTGTCCCAAAGATTTTTGGAAATGTTAATTTTCTTCAATTCGATAAAACAATACCGGAGAATATTGATACGATTATAGTATGTTTTCCTAATATGAAAGATCAATATTACTTACGAAAGAATCACTTTCACTCAACTAAAGTAAAATCTTTTTATATACCATATTCCAATAACTATTATGTGATGACTGTGTTTGAAAAAAATATAAGTTGATGTTTCTTTACAACAATAAAAAAATTGTGATATAATGAAAACATAATAATACGAAGGAGTGTTAATATGAATAAAAAGGTAGAAAAAAAAGAATCAAAGAAAAAGGAGAAAGTAACAATCACACCAGCAGAACAAGAAAAAATGACTCGTAGAAAAAGAATTTATATGATTTCTACATCATTTGTTATTATTGCAGTTGCAGCAATTTGTATTTTTGTATATAATTTACAAAGTGGGTTAATTAAAATTGATTTGGATGAATATTTAGAATTAAATAAAAGTGAATCTAGAAAATTAATTTATGTAGGAGATAATGGTATTGTTTCTCAAGAATTAACACCGGTGTTAAAAGAGTTATTACGTAGTAGTCATAAACAAGCGTATTATTATGAACATAAGAGTTTAGATAATGATAATCAAATGAAATTTGTAAAATCAAATTCTGTTACAAGTAAAGAAGAAGGATATATTTTACCATTTCTAATTGTTGTAGAAGATAAAAAAGTAGTAGCTTCTTATGAAGGATATTTAGATCGAGATAGTTTGATTAAATTCTTAAAAGAAGAAGGATATTATTAAAAAGAGTGTCAAGTTAGACATTCTTTCTTTTTCTTTTTTTTCCATTATGATAAGATGAATAGGTAGAGGGTGAATTTATGAATCAAGAAATTATTAATATTATGAGTCAAGAATTAAATATTACAAATAAACAAGTAGAAACTGTTTTAAATTTATTAAGTGAAGGAAATACAGTGCCATTTATTGCTCGTTATCGTAAAGAAATGACAGGAGCATTAAATGAAGAAGAGATTAGAAAAATAGAAGAAGTTTATACATATCAAGAAAATTTATTAAAAAGAAAAGAAGATGTAATTCGACTAGTTGATGAAAAAGGAATGCTAACCGAAGAATTAAAGAAAAAAATTATGGAATGTACGAAATTAGTGGAAGTAGAAGATTTATATCGTCCATATAAAGAAAAAAAGAAAACAAAGGCAACAGAAGCAATTAAAAAAGGATTAGAACCACTTGCTAAAAAAATAATGTCTTTCCCAACATCAGGAAATATAAGTGAGTTAGCAAAACCATATATAAAAGAAGATGTAAAAACAGAAGAAGAGGCCATTAGTGGAGCCAAAGATATTATTGCAGAATGGATTAGTGATCGTGCTAATTATCGTAAATGGATTCGTAATTATTTTTATAAGAATGGAATCATTACATCGAAGTTAAAGAAAAATGCCAATGATTTAGAAAAAGTATATGAAATGTATTATGAATATCAAGAACCTGTGAAATGGATTAAGGCACATCGTATCTTAGCATTGAATCGTGGCGAAAAGGAAAAAGTATTAAATGTATCAATAGAAGTAGAAAAATCAGAAATTATTTCCTTTTTAGAAAAAAGAACGATAAAAAATGAACAATCTTTTGTGGTAGAAATTGTAAAAGAAGCAATCGAAGATTCTTATAAAAGATTAATTGCTCCATCAATAGAAAGAGAAGTTCGTGCGGAGTTATCTGAGAAAGGTGAATTAGCAGCAATCGAAAATTTCGGTAAAAATTTAGAGGCATTACTTTTAACTCCACCAATGAAAGAACAAATTGTTTTAGCATTTGATCCAGGATACGTAAATGGTTGTAAATTAGCTGTTATTGATAAAACAGGTAAATATTTAGATTCTACTGTGATTAAACCATTTTTAAATTCTAAAACAGAAGGAAGAGTGAAAGAAGCAAAAGAAGTTGTAGTAAAACTAATTCAAAAATATCATGTTGATATTATTGCGATTGGAAATGGTACTGCTTCTCGTGAATCAGAAAAGTTTTGTTCAGAAATGATTAGAGAATATCATTTAAATTGTAAATATGCAATTGTATCAGAAGCAGGAGCATCTATTTATAGTGCTTCTAAAGTTGCTCAAGAAGAATTTCCAGATCTTGCAATTGAAAAAAGAAGTGCTGTTAGTATTGGAAGAAGACTTCAAGATCCACTTTCAGAACTTGTAAAAATCCCACCAGAAGGAATTGGTGTTGGATTATATCAACATGATGTAAGTCAGAAAAAACTTTCTAGTTCTCTTGATTTTATCGTTGAAAAATGCGTAAACAGTGTTGGTGTGAATATGAATACTGCATCTATTTCTTTACTTAGTTATGTTTCAGGATTAACCAAAAAAACTTGTCAAAAACTAATTGAATATCGTGAAAAAGTTGGTAAGATTTTATCTAGAGAAGAATTAAAAAAGAAAAAAATATTATCTGATAAAGCGTATGAACAAGCAATTGGCTTTTTAAGAATTCCAGATGGTGAAAATCAATTAGATAAAACAGCTATCCACCCTGAAAGTTATCATATTGCTTTATCGTTATTAAATGATTTAGGATTTACGCTAGAAGATATTGGAAGCAAAGCACTTATCGATGCATTAAATGGTTTGGATATGAAGAAATATCAAGAAAAATTAAAGACAGATCAATATACATTAGAAGATGTGATCACTTCATTAAAAAAACCAAATTTAGATCCGAGAGATGAAATGCCTCAACCTCTTTTAAGGAGTGATATTTTAGAAATAGATGATTTAAAAGTAGGAATGAAATTACAAGGTACAGTTCGTAATGTTGTAGATTTTGGTGCTTTTATTGATATCGGACTACATAATGATGGACTTGCTCATATTTCTAAATTAACAGATAAATATATCAAACACCCAAGTGAAGTAGTAAGTGTTGGAGATATTGTTGATTGTTATGTGGAAGAAATTTCAAAAGAAAAAGGAAAGGTAAGTCTTTCACTATT
>CAMBYP010000036.1 GCA_945872435.1 uncultured Mycoplasmatota bacterium | reverse complement strand
CAAAAAAATTGTGATTACTTTATCACAATTTTTAATAATTTAGATAGTGCAATAGCTTGTTCTGTACTAACAACCATTCCTTCAATACTTTTTAAATCTGTTTTCAATCCATCTATTTGATTAGTAGACATATCTACTCCCTTTAAATCTGTATGTAATACTTCCATATTTTCTAATTTATTATCTTCTATAGTTAATTTTTTACAAATAGTTTCTTGCAAAATCATATTTTGAAAATTACAATTTTCCATCTGTACTTCTTTTAAAGTTGCAAAGGAAAAATTCATATAACGACCAACACAATTTTGGAACTTTACTTTTTTTAAATGCATCATGCCAAAATCAGTTCCAACCATTTTACAATTATCAAATAAAACAGACCGCAAAACATCTCCGGCAAAACTTGTATTATCATTCCACACGACATTGGAAAAATCGCAATTTTTAAAAACAACATCATAACAAGAAATATTTTTAAAACAACATGGTTCCATTTCTAATTTTTCAAAATAACAATGATTACACTCAAAAATCTGGGAAAAATCAAATAAGGATGGTCCTATTAGTTTTCCATCTTCTAATGTTTCTAATTTTGAAATATCATTATATTGTTTTAAATCTTTTATTTTCATGATTTTACTATTTCTCCATGATATTGATTTAACCCGCCCATTTCATATATATTTTTATATCCTAATGCTGCTAATTTGGCACTGGCTTGGATACTTCTATTTCCACTTTCACAATACACCAATATTTTTTGTTGGTAATCTTTCAACTTACCAACAACAGTACCATCAATGGCATGTAATGGAATATTAATTGCTCCTTTTATATGTCCTTCTTGATATTCTTCTTCAGTTCTTACATCTACAACGATTACATTTTTTTCTTCCATATATTCTTCTGCAACATCCATAGAAATATGAGTATAACCTGCATTTGTTTTTTCAATCACATTTCTTTCACTACAACCAGTAAAAAATAAAAATATACACATAAAAA
Organism: uncultured Mycoplasmatota bacterium; assembly: GCA_945872435.1. GTDB lineage: Bacteria > Bacillota_I > Bacilli_A > RF39 > UBA660 > UMGS2016. The sequence goes on along the minus strand of CAMBYP010000036.1, from coordinate 9,950 downwards.
TAATTATTTTTTTCAACATATATTTCCCCCAATTCTACCTATCACATTATATCAATCATGATATTTAAATGCAATAAAAAAAGGATTGATTCATCCTTTTTAGTACATTGTTGTTCGATCTTTAAAATAATCTGTAGCTCCTCCACTCCAAGGGAAGTTTACAGTCTTTCTAGGATCATAAGTATTAGCAATAAAAGTATTCCAACTCATATAATCTTTTAAATAATGTCCATTCGCAATTCCAAAGTGAAGGTGTTGAACATTAGAACAGTTATCCCACCATTCAGAGTTTTTATCACCACCCATAATACCAATTTGTGTGTTTTGGGTAACTACTTGACCTACGCTCACGTCAATTCTTCTTAAATGGGCATATTCTGTTGTATATTTTTTACCATTTACTGTATGAATAATAAATATCATATTACCACCACAACTAGAACGATTACGTGTTCCAATTACAATTCCATCAGCTGCTGGATAAATAGGCACAGTTCCTTTTTGTGACATATCTAGTGCTTCATGTAATTCATAATTTCCTGTAACTGGGTTTAGACGATAACCATATTCACTTGTTACATATCCTTCAATAATTGGTCTTAAAAAAGATGTTCCCGCTGGTAATTGACCAATTGGATTAGACCCTGTTCCAGGCCCACCAGTATTTCCTGTCACAGGTGGAACTCGGCCACAAGTCTTTGTATCTTCGTTATCCTTACATCCTAACTTTTCTAACATAGCAATTGCTTCTTTTTGCATTTCTATTTCATCTTTTGTAGACATTTTAATATCTGTAACTTCAGTTAAATGTTCACCCAATTTTTTTGTTTCTTCTTCTAACTCTTTTTGCTTTTCAGTTAACGATTTTTGTTTTTCATCCATCTCTTTTTGTTTCTTTTCTGATTCTTTTACCATCTTATTATATTCTTTAATTAACTGATCATTATAATCAGAAACCTGTTCTGAAACAGAAATACGATAAATAAAATCAGTAAAATCTTGAGCTCCAAAAGCATACTCTAAATATGCATTTTCACCATTAGATACTTGGACAAAATTAATTACTTTTTTTACTTCCTCGTTCTTTTTATCTGCTTTTTTATTTAACTCTTCAATCTCATTTTGTAACTTTTTAATATCAGACTGTAACTGTGAAACTTCTTTTTTTAATTGTTCTACTGTCTGATTATTTGTGTTAATTTTGTCTTTCGTTTGATTTGCATCTGCCTCTTGTTCTGCATATTCTTTTTCTAACTGCGCTAATTTCTTTTTTACATCGCCAAGCGTTTCAGCTTGAACTTGTTTTGGATATAAACAAAATGTAAGTGCTATCATAGAAATCATAATACAACTAATTAATTTCATTCCTTGCTTCATACTTTCACCTATCCCCACTATATCATTATACTATAATTTCGACTTTTTTCGACTAGAAATTTTTTCCTGTCACTAGTTTTACATTTATTTACAAAAAAAGCTCCATTTGAGCTTTATTTCTTCTTGATTTTTTGTGGCTGATATAATGAGAATTCAGCAGTGAAATCTTGATATGAAACATCATCTAATCGACATTTTATTCTTTGACCAATTCTTAATGATGTATTTTTTGTTTTATGATAATATGCGAGACCATCTGGGGCATAATCATAATCTTTTAATTTATCTCTCGTAATAAATCCTTGAATACAGTTATCTAATTGAATACGAATTCCAAAAGGATCTATCATAATAATACGAGCATCAAATATTTCACTAATATAATCTTCTAAGTACTCAATTGCTTTTAAACGGTCTACATCTCTTTCACATTCTTGAGCATTTACTTCTTGATTAGAACTATGCATTAATTTTTTATTTAATTTCTTTTCTATTTGAAAAGCTTTTTTTTGATTGTATTTGTTTTCTTTTTCTAATTTAATAGCACGATGTGCTAATAAATCAGGATAACGTCTAATTGGAGATGTAAAGTGAGAATAATTATTACTAGCTAAAGCAAAGTGATGTAAATTTTCTCCAGAGTAAAATGCTTTATTCATTGCTCTTAAAAATAAGTAAGCAATCGTTGCATAATTTTCATCACCCTCTAATTGTTCTAATAATTGCATAATTTGACCAGGTTCTACACCATCTTCTAAATTAATTTGATAATGATATCCCATTTTTTCTATTGTTTCTAAAGCATTCTTAATATGATATGGGTCTGGTTTTGGGTGAACACGATATTGGAATGGATGATCTAATTCTTCCATCATTGTTGCAGCACACTCATTAGCACTAATCATAAAATCTTCAATTAATTTTTCTCCTTCTTTTCGTTCCGTAACTGTAACATCAATAGCTCTTCCATCTTCATCTAAAATATATTTTGGTTTTGGAATTTCAAAAGAAATAGCACCACGATTTTGTCTTTGTTTTCTTAATAGATGAGAAAGCTCTAACATTTTTTCTAAACTGTCTTTAAATGGTTCATACCCTTTGACATCTTTTCCTTCAAATACTTCATTTACTTCACGATATGTCATTCTCTTATTAGAGCAAATTACTGATTCATAAAAATCATAATCAACAATATTACCTTGCTTGTCAATTTCCATAATACATGATAAAGTCAAACGATTTTGATTTGGATTTAATGAACAAATTCCATTAGAAAGTTTTTCAGGAAGCATAGGAACAACACGATCCGCTACATATACACTTGTACCTCTTTTATCTGCTTCAATATCCAAATCACTATCTTCTTTTACGTAATAAGATACATCGGCAATATGAACACCAAGTTGATAGTTACCATTTTCTAAAATATCAATAGAGACTGCGTCATCAAAGTCTTTTGCATCATCACCATCGATTGTAAAAATTTGTTTATTTCTTAGATCTAAACGACGTTTTAATTCACTTTGTAATACTCTATCAGGTATTTTATCTGCTTCTTGTAAAACATTTTTTGGAAATTCATTAGGAATATGATGTTCATCTAAAATTTGATCAACCAATACTCTTGGATTATATACATTTCCATACACTTTTATTACTTTTGCAGTTGGAAGATCAGCATTTCTATCAAATGATATCATCACTTTATCATCTATCTTTGCATTCATAGTATCTGTTAACAAAATTAAATTAGAATCTCTATCTTTATCTAAAACAGCATAAAGCTTTCCATTTTCTTCGGTTACTACCGCAGTAGCTTGTTCTAAAATACATTTATGTTTCATAATTTCACCTAATATCTCCTTTTTCTCATGATGAATTTTTACTAATACCCTATCCTTATTATTTGCCCCTTTTACAAAGCGGCTTGGGATTAATATGTGTCCTCCATTTTCTAATTCAACTAAGCCAAATGACCCTTTTCCTTCTTTATAGATTCCTACTTTCATATCTTCTCCAACCAGTAATTTAAAATATCCATCTTTTTTCTCAAGATGTAAGACATCAACCATAAATTCTAATACTAAATTTAGCTCTTTTTCTGGTAGAGAAATAGATTTTTTGATTTGTTGTGCAGTCATTTCGCCTTGTTTTAATAACTTTTCAATTTTTTTCATTTCATCTAAGTAAGAAACACCATTAATTTGATAACTCTTTTTTCGTAATTCAATATTCTTTTGTTGCCTACTTTGACGTTCTTTTTGAATTTGCAATTCTTCTTGTTCTTTTAATTTTACATTAAATGGTTCAATTAATTCAAAATGTTTATCTAAAATAATTGAAGTTAAAATATGTTGATTAATATATGCGAAATAATTACGAGCAGGCGTTGTACAGTGTGCATAATATTGAAAACCTAATCCTTTATGGCCTGTATTTTTCATACGATAATATGAAAACATTGGTAACATATCCAAAATATTAATTACATATTCTTGTTCTTCATAATCGTTACAACATTTTTTAATATATTCTAATTCTTTATCACTAATATCCAAATCATTCAAACGATACATCATGGGAATTTCATTTTCACCACATAGTTTTGCTTGATAAAAATTGATTAATACTTTTAACTCTGAAATCATTAAATGAGCTTTACTTCTAGAAGTATTATGATATGGTTTTCCAGTTTCAATATAATGTAGTAACTCTTTTACTAAATGATATTTTTTTTGGGATGTATTATTAATATGATATTGATTCATAATTTGATATAAACGTTCCCAAGTTTTAATATAAGATCTATTACCAAGCTCCATCATTCTATTGACTTGTTCATAACTATAATTATGAGAAATCTTAGCTGTTCCACGACGAATTGCAATATCTGTCAAACAATTATTTTTATCAAATTTTAACTCATAAACAATAACTTTCTTGGTTGCCATTTCTTCTGGCTGAGCATTCAAAGAAAACAATTTCTTTTTACTCTCTTGACTTAACATTTCTTGTTTTCCCGTAAACCAATTTCCTCTTGCTTGTTGAGAAAGTTTTTTGTGTTGTTCAAAAATATCAACTGCATCCACAATATATAAATTGACATATAAATTTCCATCTTGTTCTTTCATTGAAATTGCATCTTCACGTAGTGATGTATTAACATCATCGATAGTAAAGATAAATTCATCTTGATATTCTTTTTCTTCTTGAGGAAAATGATATTTTACACGATCTTTTGCTTCAAAGCATTGCATATTTACTCCAGTCATTAAAATTCCTAAAGCTTGATATCGATATTTTTGATATTTTTTATCAGCATTATTTTTAATATCTTCTAAATGAGATTGATAAAATTCATAAATATATTGTTGCATATCTGGATAAATACTAGTCTCTTTTAAAATATTTTTAAAAAGAGCATACATATATTCATATTCTGAATTATACTCTGTTGTAAGTACTTCAAAATATTTTTCCAAAATATGATCAAGCAATTTTTTACCTTGAACATTTCCCTGTAATAATAAAGGATGCTCACTAATCGCTTGATTAGAAGCTTCTAAATTTTGATCAAAAAATATTTTCAAATATATTTTTTCAGGAATAGTTAATTGATCTTCTTCTGCATAGCTCTCATAATAATGAGAAATATTATAAATTTCTTTTTGTAATTCTTGATATCTAAAATGATATGGGGGATGATTTTTTCCTTCACTCAATAATTTATCATAAATATCTTGAATACGTAGCAAAGTATTGTGTAAATATTTAGGCTTTGCATGATATGCATAAAATGGAAAAGAACTCACTTCATGCTCTAAAAAAACAATTAATTTTTCTACTAATTGCTCATCATTTACATGATAAAAATCTTTTAATTGTTCATTTGTAATTTCTCTTGTTTTATTGATAATTCTTAATAACTCCATACGACTCTCCTTTATTTTTTGAAAAAAAAGCACGCAACAATACCTACGTATTACTGCGCACTACTTTACAATGTTTCATTTTTTACTGTAATTGATAGAAAATTTATTACTTCCATATTTTCTCCCACTTTGCTATGTACACCCTTATTATACTATAAAATTTTTCAAATCGCACCTTAAAACTTATCTTTTTTTGTATTTTTTCCTAAAAATATAAAGAAATAAAAATAAATTTAGCAAAATAATGGCAACAAATACCATTTTCCATTGTTTTTCTAAAGAAATTACTTGATTTTGAAAAGTCAAATGAACTCCAAATATTTCATATAATACATGATGTTGTTCTTTTGGATAATTTTTTAAGATCTGTGATGTAATTGACCCTGTTTGTATTGTTCTTAATATACTCGTTGTTTGACATAAAGGAAAATAAAAGAAAATATTTCGAATGAGAGCCGGATAATACCCTATCGGAATATAAACTCCAGTAAAAAATCCAATCACAACCCCATATAGTGTTTCGAAAGTAGAAAACGATGTAAAATTATGAATGAATAATGCTATGATTAAAATAATCAGACTAGCTATCATGTTAGAACAAAATATAGTAAAAATAGAAGCAATCATTTGATAAACTGTTCTCTGATCTTGATAATGTATTAAAAAAAATAATTCAATTCCAAAATATACAAATATTGTAATCATCATTGAAATAAAAAAAGAAGCAAAAAAATATGAATACAAAATTTTCCAATCAGAAATTGGTGTTACTAAAAAATCTTTTATCAATCCACTATAACGATCTTTTACAAAAATAAACATAATTGATAAAACACTTGTCGCTCCTATTACAATTAATAATCCTGATGTCATTAAACGATCAACAAATAATTCATTATACTGACTATTAAATCCATAATCGCTTACAGCTTTTATTGTAAATTCTCGAATAAATAAAAAATATAATGATAAAATAACACCTGACGATAAAAAACTCAAAATAATATTGGTAGGCTTTTTTAAATATAATTTTAAATGTCTAATGACTAATGTCACCATAACTCACCAATTTTAAAAATATATCTTCTAAATCACTATTAGATACAGAAAAAGTATCTATTTTTTTATCATCTAGTTTTTCTAAAAATAATAAAGACTGTTTGATGGAAGTCACTTCCTTTTTTAATAATTGATCTTTTAATTGGACTTGTAAATATTTTTTACCATATTTTTGAAGCAATGATCGATAAGTTCCGTGAAATAAAATAACACCTGACTTTAAAATACATAAATTTGTTGCTACTTTTGCTTCTTCAATATAATGAGAAGAAAAGAAAATTGTTAAATTTTTTAATTTATTTTGTTCTAATAAAAAGTCCCATAATTTTTTTCTCGTTTCAATATCGAGAGCAGTTGTTGCTTCATCCATGATTAAAATTTCTGGATTCATTAGTAATGCTCTAGCAATACTAGCAATTCTCTTTTGACCACCCGAACATTCTTTATAAATCTGATGTAAAAAAGAAGCCATTCCTAACTTATTACTCAATACTATAATTTGATGTCTTAACTTCTCATTTGAAATATGATACAACTTCCCTCGAATCCATAAATTTTCATAAATCGTTAAATCGTCATCTAATGTATTCTCTTGAAAGACAACACCAATTTTGCTTTTTAAAACTTCTTTTCCATTCATAAATATTCGCCCTGATGTTGGTAATAAAATTTGAATGATAATGTTAAGAAGTGTACTCTTTCCCGCTCCATTCGACCCTAGAAAAGCAAATATACTTCCAGTTGGGATAGTAAAAGACACATCTTTTAAAACCACTTTATGATGAAATTCCTTTCTAATATGATCGATTGACATAATTGTTTTCAAAGAATTTCACCTCACTATATCATATTCTATTTTTTTATAGTTATTATAAAAAGGAATCAATGATTCCTTTTTGTCAACTTTTTCATTTTTTCTTTTTTTAAAATATCAATAGCCAAATCCATATGAAAATCATCTAATCCCATCTGCCCTTTTTCCATTTGCATTGGTAATTTTACCATATGATCTTTCATTGATTCCATATCATAGTCATCGTCAATAATACAGTAATTTTCTACTTCAGGATGTTGTTTTAAATATTCTTGAATTTCTTCTTCTCTTGTATTCTCGTGCGGTGTAATTCCAATCACTTCAATTCCAGCATTTTTTATTTCTTCAATTAAATCCAAATAATATTGTAAAAAATAGCCTAATTCATAATAATGATTTTTTAAAGAAGACGAAATTACCACTTTCGCTCCTGTTTCGTTTACAATGTGTTGTAAGCGTTTCAAATTATCTTCATTAATCTCATCCATACATAATTGTGTATCTAAAACACCATTAAAATCTAAAAATATCACTTTCATATTGTTTAACTTTCCCCCGGTTTTCATAACTAATATGATTATTACTGTTATCTTAAAAAGCCGATTAGTTCGACTAATTTCTAAGTGGTGCCGCTTGTAAGAATCGAACTTACCACTGAGCCTTACCATGGCTCTGTTATACCACTTAACTAAAGCGGCAGCTAATAGATATGATTATAACATATCTTTTTTCTTTAGCCAATACGCAATCACAATAGATAATCCTAATGAAATTAATATTAAAACAAAAAATGAAGCAGGTTCTGTATTGAAATCTCCTAGTGGTACATTCATTCCCATAAAAGATGCAATCATAGTAGGAATTGAAAATACAATTGTAATTCCCGCTAAAAACTTCATTAAAACATTCAAATTATTTGAAATAATACTTGCATATGTTTCTGTTGTACTAGACATGATTTCTTTATAAATATTAGCCATCTCAATCGCTTGATTACTCTCTATCATAGCATCTTCCAAAAGGTCCATATCTTCTTCATAGAAAGGAATCATAGTTCCTTTGGCAAGTTTATCTAAAGTAGCTTGATTATATTTTAATGCCCCCATAAAATATACTAAACTTTTTTCAATATTTAACATTTCAATTAATTCTTGATTTTTTGTTGCTTTTGCTAGCAATTGTTCTTGTTTTTGAATGTCTTTATTCATTTCATTCAAAGCCATTAAATAACCTTGAGAAATACGCAATAATAATTGAATTGTAAATCTAGTTTTCTTTTCTGTATAAAACTCTTTAATAGTTCCATTTTCAAAATCTTCAAATAACTTATTTTCTTTTAAAATAATTGTCACAATGTGATTTTTTGTATGAATAATACCTAATGGCAATGTTCTATATTTATTTTTATGAGAATGATCTACTAAGTACGGAATATTCGCAACAATTAAAGTAGCTTCTCCTTCTACTTCTACACGTGATAACTCTTCTTCATCTAATACTTTGGCAATCAAACGTGGATCAATTCCTGTACTTTCACAGACTAATTTTGTTTCTTCTTGTGTAGGATGAACTAAATGAATCCAAGAATTTAATTCAATATTATTTAATTGTTCTAATTTTCCAGTCATATCTGTTTTATATATTTTTATCATATTACATCACCTATTCTTTTTTCATTATAACCTATTTTTTTTATTTTTGCAAAGATAATTCTTTGATTTTATCTAGCAAGAAATTAGGATGAAAGTAATCATTTAAAGAAAGTGTAAATAAAATAGAATAAGGCTCTTTCATAAAGTGATAATATGTCTCAAATGTTAAATAAAAACCGATTTCCTTTTTCCTTTTTTCTATTTCAATTTTATCAATTTCTGAACATGGAATCCATAATTGATAATTTAAAAATTCTGAAACAAAAAAACCTTCGTCATATACAATAATATATGTTTTCATTAAATAACAAATAAAATAAATACTAATACAACATAATATGAGACCTATTACACTAATTTCTATATATAAAGTTTGAAAACATAATATTCCAGTAAATAATAATATGAGACTAAAGAAAAATAATAACCAATTTTTACGATATAATGTTTTTAATTTATTTCCATATTCTTTTTTCATAGTTTCACCCTAATATCATTATGATAATTTATCTTATAGCTAATCAAAAAAGATAACATCTGTTATCTTTTTTTGATTAATTGCCTTCTGATATCTATATATGGAAATTTCACTTTATTTTCCATTTCATTTAATACTTTTGAATTTTTTTCTTGTAAAATATCATCGATATTGTCGGTCATTTCTAGCATTCTCACCACATCCCACTTATTTTGAAAGTATTCAAATAATAGTTCGTAGTAATTTTGACACCAGATAAAAGGAATTCCTTTTTGTTGTTGTTTTGGTAATATTTCAGTACATTGATGTAATTTTTTTGTCATTTGTTCTGCATCAAATTGAGTTAAGACTTCATTAATATCTGTATAATATACTGATACATTACTATAATTTTGAGAATAATTATTTATTTTTAAACTAAGTCCTGACTTATTATACACAATATCATTTTTGTCTCTCTGGATATGATATGTAAGACAATGTTTTAATTCATGAAATAATACAACATCTAAATTCTCATATGAATAATCTAATGAATTACTATTTATAATGATAAAGTAATGCAACGTAAAATCATTATTCTCACCTTTTCTTAACAATGGTATAAAAAATCCACATTCATTTACATCTTTTATTTT
>CAMBYP010000035.1 GCA_945872435.1 uncultured Mycoplasmatota bacterium | reverse complement strand
ACCACCATATATTTCTTTTAACTCATTTGCATTCATTTTCATCACCACATCACACTCCTTATCCATTGTTTTATTTGTTGATACTTTGACTCTTTTTTAGTTATTTTATATATGACATAATTATTTTTATGATTTTCTTCTTTTGTAAGTTCACCATATATGGTTACTAAATAATAACTTTTTCCATCTTCTTTCCGATAAATTTGTTCAGCAATATGTATTACATCACATTTTTTCTTACCACAATTCCAATTTTGGATTACATTTAAATCTTCTTTAGTTAAATAAGTTTGTATTTGATTCTTATCTATTACTATCCCATAAATGTTCTTTTCCATATTTCTCGGAAGCCATAAAAAAATGCCTCCTAAACTAATCATAATAATACATGTTATTACTAACAATATATTCGCATTTCTTTTTAAAGTTTGTTCTTCAACCCAAATTTTCATATCTTAACATCCTCTATTTTTCCATCTTTCATTACCAAATGTCTTCCATATAAATCTAAATTATTCAACCTGTGTGACACAATAATAAATGTTTTTTGAAAATAAGTATAAAATAAATTTTTAGTAATTTGCCTTTCTAATGTGACATCCATCTCGCTAAACCCTTCATCGATGAATAATACATCAAATGGTTGTAATAAAAGCCTTGCTAAAATAATTCTTTTTCTTTCTCCACCTGATAAATTACTCCCATGATTGGTAATCATTTGTTGTAATCCTAAAGGATGAGAATAGACAATATCATCTACTTTTGCACACTTTAAAACTTTTACTAATTCTTTACTATCAACTTTTCTCCCTAAAGTTACATTTTCAAACAGAGTTCCTTGGAATAACGTTTCTTCTTGAGTTAACAAAGCAATTTTGTAAAACAAATCTTTTTTATGATAATCACAAATATCTAATTGATTCACAAACAAAAAATTATGATCAATATCAATGCGTCCACTCATAATTTTTAAAAATGTACTCTTGCCACTACCACTTGCTCCTGTTAATAAAATCTTTTCTCCTTTATAAATCATTAAATTCACATCATTTAATAATAATTTTGTATCATGATAATAATAGGAAAACTGACGAATTTCTAAAGATTCAAATTGTAAAAAAGGACATAATTTTTTCTCTCTTTGTATTTGAAAAAAGGGACAGATTCGCTCATAATAAAAATACAGTTTTTGAAAATAATCACTGATTTGAGATATATTTTTTAATATAGGGATAAGAGTTTGAAACAATGTAAAACAAAAAATAAAATCGCCAATCATCACTTTTCCTGTAATAGTTTTGAGACTAAAAAATAACAAGAAATACAAATAAAAGAAGAGCAATAATAATTGATAGAAAAAATCAGTAGATATTTGAAAATGAAAAAAAGATCGTAATGAATGATTCATATGTAATAATTTATTATAATATTTTTCACTAAAATAGTATTCTAATTGTGCAGTTTGAATAAAAGAATGATTTTCCATACTTTCAAAAAAGAAACAATTCGTTTTTTCAATATCCGCACGACAAATTTTCTCTTTACTTATCATTTTTTTCGATACCCATACTTGATAAGTGACTGTAAATAAGAAAAAAGGAACTAAAAAATAAAAAAGTTGTATTTGTATCATATAAATACATAATACCAAAAGTAAAAAAATAGGAATATCAAATATGAAAAATTGAACAATATGAAATAATGCCTGGAGCCATATATATAATTCCTCTTTTTTTTGTTCAAAGAAAATAGGTTCACTTCTAGATAAATTCATATTATTTTCTTTTAAAAGGCTAACATATAAATCATGTTCTAGGAGAAGTTGAAGCCGATATTGAAATGAAAATAAAAACTGTTTTAACATTTTATAATAGGTTTCTTTCAAAACATAAAATAACAAAAATAGAAAAAATAAACTATAGAAATAATCTTGACTTTTTTGTTTATCAATACCATTTACAAAATACTTAGTAGTAAAAGAAGTTATAAATTGAAAAAGAAGGAAAAAGAAAACCAATAAAATAAATAATATGACATATTTTTGATGTTCTATCATAAAAGTTTTTATTTTTAATTTCAATGTAGAATGATTTTCACATGGAATCATACTGATTGGGATAGCTTGTATTTCAATGCCAGTAAATTGACTATGAAATTGTTTCAAGGAAATGGTTTTTATTCCCTCTTTAGGATCTCCTAATACGACTTTTTCTTTTTTTAAATAAAGTTGATAAATTAAGACATAGTGATTTTGCAATGCTTCATTTTTTACTAAAGCAATCAACGGAAATACTTTTCTTTCTTTTAACCAAGTTTGCCAATCATATTTTTTCCCAACTGCTTGAAAACCATGATGGTTTAAAAATTCAACCATATGATAAGCACTCGTTCCACTTTTATCTAAATACAGTTTTTCTTTTAATTTTTGGTAATCATAATCGCCATGATAATACTTTAGAATACTTTTAATACAAGCTGGTCCACAATCATTTTTTTCCTCTTGTAAATAACAAACATATTTTTTCATCTTCACCTCTCCTACTTTATATTTACTAAGAATTCTAAAGTTCTACCTGCAAAAAAAAGAAAGAAAATTAATTTTCTTTCTTATAGATATGAATCCATTTAGATCCATATTTTTTTTCTTTTATCAATTTTAATTTTGTATCAATTTGTTCTTGATTATCTGATTCGCAAATAATTTTAACATCTTTTTCTAATAGTCCAAACTGTTCTAATTCTTGCAAAATTGTTGTCATAAAATGATACTTATAAGGAGGATCTAAAAAAATAATTTGAAATTTAATATCACGTTCTTTAAAATAGCGTAATGCTTCTAAATAATCTTTTTTTAAAACAACTGCTTCTTCTGTAATTTTTAATGAACGTAAATTTTTTTCAATTGTTTCAATACAAATCTGATTAAAATCTACAAAATATACTTTTCGTGCTCCATTACTAATTGCTTCAATTCCAAGATTTCCAGATCCACTAAATAAATCCAAACAACAAGAATCTTTGATATCACTTTGAATCATTGCAAAAACAGATTCTTTCACACGATCCATTGTCGGTCTGGTACCAGCAATCTTATGGCCTTCTAAAATACGACCTTTATATTTTCCACTAATTATTCTCATCATATCATCTCGCTTCATAAAAATTATATCACTATTTTTACAAAGTAAGCAACCATCTATGATTGCATTGTAGATAAAATTGTTTCTAAAAATTCTACAGTTTCTATTGCTTTTTCAATTCTATCACTTGCCGTTAATTTATATTCAGTTTTTACTTCCTCTATAAAATTTCGTAACTGTTCAGGATTACGATTTAAATTTTTATACCAATAAGAATGTGTTCTTAAATAATTTAAATATTGTTCATTGCTTTTTAAAAAAAATTGAGTTTCTAATGTCATTTAATCCTCGAAATGTTTATAAATTGGGCGTGGTTTATATGCTGGCTTCACTTCTTCTTTTGGTGACTTTGTACCTAGCTCCTGAAGTAGTCCTACAACTCTTTGCAAACTAGACACCCCATTTTGAACAGTATTTAAATCAATTCCTTTTAGTAATGATGCCATTCCTAAAAGTCCTTCTGCTGTCTTATTCGTCTCCTGATTGATTGATGCTTGTGATTCTGTTTTTTCCTTTTTTAAATATAGTGACCATGCTGTTTCATCTTCTCCATATAAATCATATAATTCATAAAATTTTTGCCAATCCATTTCCCCTGTACGCACGTACTTAATTAAATTAGGATTCTTTCTTACAAAAGATTTAAAAGCATCTTTTTTTGTCATAAGTATCACCTACATCAATATATGAAAAAAAAAGAAGAATTATCTTCTTTTTTCATTAATTTCTTCTGTAATATTTTTAATAAAGTCTTCCAATGAGATTTTTTGTTCTTCTTTACTTCCAAATTTACGAACATTTACAGTACCAGTTTCTTTTTCTTGATCTCCTAATACTAAATGATATGGAATCTTACGTAATTGTGATTCTCTCATTCTATAACCCAATTTTTCATCACGAGCATCTAATTCTACACGAATGTGATTTTTTTCTAATTCTTCCTTTACTTTCTTGGCATATTCTAAATGATATTCACTATTAACAGGAATAATATTAATTTGAACAGGTGCTAACCAAGTTGGAAAATGTCCTGCAAAATGTTCTATGATAATACCAATAAATCTTTCAATAGAACCAAAAATAACACGGTGTAACATAATTGGTCTTTTTTTACTTCCATCTTTATCAACATAAGTAATATCAAAACGTTCTGGTAAGTTCATATCTAATTGAATTGTTCCACATTGCCAAACACGACCTAATGAATCTTTTACATGAAAATCTAATTTAGGTCCATAGAATGCTCCGTCTCCTGGATTTACTTTACAAGTTTTTGAAGCATGTTCACATGCTTTAGCAAGTGCCTCTTCTGCTTTGTTCCATGTTTCTAATGTACCTATATATTTTTCTTCTGGTCGTGTTGATAATTCAATTTCATATGATAATCCAAACATTGTATAAACTCTATCAATAAATGAAATTAAACGAATAATTTCTTCTTCTAATTGATCTTCCGTTAAGAAAATATGAGCATCATCTTGTGTAAACGTTCTAACTCGGAACAATCCATTTAATGCTCCACTTGCTTCATGTCTATGAACTTGTCCAAGTTCTCCTAAACGAAGCGGAAAATCACGATAAGAATGTAAACTATTCTTATATACTAACAATCCACCAGGACAATTCATAGGTTTAATTGCAAACTCTTTATCATCAATATTTGAAGTATACATATTATCATGATAATTTGCCCAATGTCCTGAAACTTCCCATAAATCACGATTTAACATAATTGGTGTTTGAATAAACAAGTAACCTTCTTTTCTATGTTCCTCGTACCAAAAATCTTCTAACGTTTTTCTTAGTGTCATTCCATTTGGTAACCAGAAAGGAAATCCAGGTCCATATTCACTAAACATAAATAAGCCTAATTCTCTACCAATTTTTTTATGATCTCTTTTTTTAGCTTCTTCTAAAAATTGTAAATGTTCTTCTAATTCTTCTGGTGTTTCAAAGCATACTCCATATACACGTTGTAACATCTTATTTTTTGAATCACCTTTATAATATGCTCCACTTACTTTTAATAATTTAAAGTTTTTACACTTTTTCGTAGACTCTACATGTGGTCCCCTACATAAATCAATAAATTCATCTTGTTTATATGCACTAATAACTTCTCCTTCAGGCATATTTTCAATTAAATCAATTTTATATGGATCATCATGAAACATCTCTAATGCTTCTTCTTTTGATAATTCTAGACGTGTAATACGTTTATCACTTTTTACAATTTTTTTCATTTCCTTAGAAATTTTTTCTAAATCATCTTCTGTAAGTTTTTCATCGCCTAAATCCATATCATAATAAAAACCTTCATCAATAACAGGTCCTACCCAAAACTTAGCATTTGGATATAATCTTTTTACTGCATGTGCTAATAAATGTGCACATGAGTGATTTAACTTACTTAAATTTTCATTCGATTTAATATTATTCATAACATTTCCCTCTTTCTAATAAAAAAACGCTCCCTGAAAACCAGGAGCGAAATACGCGGTACCATCCTATTTGTACTTAATTTTGATAACGGCATATACCGGAAATCTCTTTCGAGTTCTGCTCATAGGTAGTAACATTTTAACACTTTTACAGGTTCTCACCAACTCCTGCTCTCTTTAAAAAGAAATTTAAAATATCATATCCTAATCATTGCATTTCACAATAACATCATATATCTTTTTTTTATATTTGTCAATGATGGTGTCCTAAAAATACACTAATCATCAAAATAACCATTCCTAGTAATACTCCTAAAATAGTTCCCTTCTCTTTTTTATGCTCCATTAAATGAGGTAATAATTCAAAACAAACAATATATGAAACCATACCAGTTGTAATAGAAAGTAAAATTCCAAGCAAAAATTCATTCATCATACCACTCATAAAATACATAAAAATTCCACCAAAAAATGTCGAAATTGCAGTTAACACAATAATCAACGTTGTTGTCTTCCACTTTTTATTAGAAGTATAAAAAGTAGATGTTAAAACCATTCCCATTGGAATATTATGTAGTCCTACCCCAATACACATTAAAATGCCTAATTCTAATGAACTTAAAATTCCTGTATAAATTGCCATTCCTTCAATAATATTATGTAAAATCAGTGCAACACTAGAAACAATTCCAATGTGAGTTAAATTTTCTTCATCAATTTTTTCATGTTCCTTTTCATGATGATCTGGAACAAATAAATCTAAAAACTTCAAAATAGAAATACCAACCATTACAAAAAATATTAAATATCCAAAGGCGATTAACTCATTTTCACCATCATTTAAGTGTTCAAAACTTTCTGGTAATAATTCTAATAAAACAAGTGAAGTCATCACACCAAATGCCATACTAATAGAAAAATTCATCACACGATGATTATTATTTGTCTTCATTACAATCAAATAACCAATCAATATAAATATACCCACAACAAATGTAGCACCTAATGCCCATATAGTATTCATAATACATCCCTCTTTTTTATACAACCCATTGTAACACAATTACAACACGATTTCAATCAAAAAAGATTAGTCACATGACTAATCTTCTGGCATACCTGGCATTGGTGGTTCTGGTGAATATGAAGGGCTCTGGGATGGTGAAGGACTTGAAGAAGAATCAGGTATCGTTGGTTCTTCACTTTCTTCTGGTTCTTCAGATGGTTTTGGTGTCTCAGTTTGTTTTGGTGTTGTCACTGTTGTACTACCACCACCAAGAGTTACAGTAAGTGTTTTTACAAATTCAACATCTGCACCAAATGGAACAGATTGACTAACTACTCTAGTTCCACTTCCTTTTACAATAATTTTAATACCATGGGCAGAACCATAACTTAATACTGAAGAAGTACTATCACCAGTAAAGTCAGGAAGTAATGTTAAATTGGTTGATCCTTCGGACATTTTACCAATAATATTTTCCTCATATGGAACACTTGCATCAAATGAGAATGTTTTTGTCATCTTAGGCTCTACCATTTCAAGATTAATTTTCATTGCTTCTATAACAGCATCTAAACTTTCTTGATATGGAACAAAGTTATAAAGTCTCATTCTTGTTCCTTGACCATTTATTGTACTATAATCATAAATATTTGCATCTGCACCACTAATATATAAATGTTGCATACTTAATACATCTTCTACTGCCATATCTTTTGTTCTTGTTAAAACATCTTTACCAATATTATATAAAGATAATATTTCATTTGTTGTCATATTAGTAGCCATATTGGTTCCAACAGTATCTAAAATTTTGTATACTGTATCTAAATCTCTAACATCTTTTAATTTATTTAGCATTGCTTTTACAACTAATTGTTGGTTTTGACCACGAACAAAATCATCAAATCCTGCACTTTTTCTATGTCTAGACCATGCTAGTGCTTGTTCTCCATTTAAATGTTGATATCCAGCATCAACACAAATTGTATTTTCACCCCATGCACGATCACTATTTTGTTCACAGAATCCAATTGGTACTTCTGCATCAATTCCACCAAGAGCATCTACTAATTGAACAGCTCCTTTAAAATTAATTTTTACATAATAATCAATTGGAATACCAGTAAATCCTGTAATCGTATCCATCATACATTGTTCACCTTGCCATGCAGCATGAGTAATCTTGTTTTTACGTTTTCCATTAAAACAAGCAATTGGAACATATGTATCACGTGGAATACTTAAAATAGTAGAATTTAATGTTGTTGGATTAAATGTAATTAACATTAATGAATCTCCGTTAAAACTACTACTTTGATTTAAATCATTTGTATCACTATCAATTCCCATTAGAAGAATTGTGAATGGTTCTTTTAATGACTTACCAGCGCTTACCTCTTGTTTTACTGATTTCTTTTGTGTATAAAGAACTTTTGTATCTTCAGCAATATTTTTATATGCCTCTATTGAAGTAAACATTGTTTGATATCCAGATGGTAAGAAAATATACTCTATTTTTTCATCGTATAAATCTGCTAATAAATCTGTATAGTTATCATAAGATTCTATTTTATTTTTCAAACCTTTATCTTCAATAATTTGTTTTGGAATTTGATAACCATCTACTGATTTTTTATCTTTAATCATTCCAATTGGTTTACTACTGCTAATATCATTAATACTTGTTGCTTTATTCGTACTTAATGTAACAATACTAGCTGAATAAGTTGTTTCTCTAGCAGTTACATTTCCTACTTTTCCAATCGTCTTAATAATATTACCACCTATAAAAATCAAAATGGCACTATAAATAATAGATAAAATAATATCGATGGTAAAACGAACTTTTTTCTTCTTTCTTGCTGTTCTACGTAAATGAAAGAAGAAAAATACCATAAGAAGAATTAATACAATTCCAACAATAATTCTTAGTGTTTTTTCTATATCTCCTAATAAAGTAAGTGAATAAAGAAAATAACCTGTTGCTCCAATGTTTAAGAATAAAAGGAGTAACATTCCAATCATCCAGCTTCTCTTTATTTTGTCTTTTTTAGTTTCTTTCATAGTCTTCATAGTTTAAGCCTCCTTAAGCTTCCTAAGATACTATACCATTATATCGTAAATTTAAATATAGAACAAGTTACCTATTCAAATTTTTTATTTTTTATCCTTTTCTTTTCATTTTTTGTCATCAATTTTTTTCTATTTCATAAAATGTATTAAAAGTCTTGCTAAGAAAAAATTTTTTTGATATAATCAAATTGTCTTTTGTAATGGGCTCGTAGCCAAGTGGTAAGGCACGGGACTGCAACTCCCTGATCGCTGGTTCAAATCCGGTCGGGCCCTCCATTAGAACAAAAAGAAGTGAAATCACTTCTTTTTTATTTTGTCTTTTTGCATTGATGAACAAATTGTAATTGTATACTCATCTCTTAATCCCTGATAAAATTTTTCTAATACCTTCCCAAAATTTTCTATATCTGATATATATTCAAATAAAGTCATACAAGACTTTAATTTCATTGCATCTACATATCCAAATATTTCTATTGGATTATTTGTTGTTAATAATAACAGTTCATCGGTCAATTGTAATAATCTATTTCTTAACACGTCATGTTCTAAATAAGCTTTTGCTTCTTCTAAACTTTTTATCTCATAATATATAGCCGTTTCACTATGTCCTAATCCTTTTATTTGGGGAAATATATACCACATCCAATGAGACATTTTCTTACCCTTCTTGATTTCTTCTAAAGCAGTTTCATAAGAATATTTTTGTGCTTCTAAAAATCGATTCAAACAAGTATCCATAAAATCACCTATCTTTAATATAACATATCAAAAACTTTAGTTCTATTTTTATCTTTTTATCATACGATGTATTAGTAAAGTCCAGGAGGGATAAAATGATAAATAAAAAAAGTATTTGGTTTTTAACATTATTTAGTTTAATTTTAGTATTAAGTATTTACTATATTACCATGCCAAGTGAATTACTTCTTACCACAAAAGAAAATTATAATCAACAAAAAGAAACAAAAGAAACCGAAGAAGAAACAAAAGTAACTATGAAAGAAAGTGATTTACTAACATCTCTTCGTGTGGAAGCAAATGATGAAATGGTAAAAGAAATGGATGAACTAAAAGCAATATTGACCAGTAAAGATGCAAGCAGCGAAGAAAAGAATAATGCTTTTGATCGTATGAAAGAATTAAATTCAGTAAGAGGAAAAGAAGAAACCTTAGAAAAGAAAATAAAAGATGAATTTAAATTAGACAGTTTTGTAAAAATTGATGGAAATCAAATTCGAGTTGTTGTCCATATTGAAACTTTAGATAAGAAGACAGCCAATAATATCATGCGCAGTATTCAATCTAATTTTGAAGAAAAAATGTATATTTCTGTTAAATATCAAAAATAAGAGAATATTCTCTTATTTTTATATATTATTTTTTTCTAAGCATTTTAATATTTGATTAACCAATTCTAACTGCATTTTATATTGTGCTGCTTTCGTTTTCCCTGCTATATGAGGAGTCAAAAGGACATTATCACCAACCTGTTGAAACTCTTTTTTATATTTATCGATATCAACATCCATACCTACTTTGATAGATGGATACGTTCTAGCTAGCTCTAGCAAAGCCATTGTATCAGCAACTTCTAGTCTAGAGGTATTAATGATTGTTGCATTCTTTTTTACAAGTGACAAACATTCTTTTGATAATAAATTTTTAGTACTATCTGTGTTTGGAACATTAATACTAATGATATCTGCACTTTTTAATAAAGTTTCTAATGATACAAAACGAACTTTTTTTTCAATTAAATCTTGATGTTGTTCGAGATGAGCAGTATAAATTAATATATTCATATGAAAACCACTCATAATTTCAATCAATTTTTGACTAATATGCCCTGCCCCAATTAATCCTAATGTTTGATAAGAATTTTCCGTAGAAGTAATTGAATTCATTTGAGTAGTATTTCCCATTACATAGTGATAAGAAGAAATCATATTTTTATTAAGAGCTAATATCAATGCTAAAATATGTTCTGCTACTGATAATGTATTACCATAAACACAGTGTAGTACTTGAATCATAGGATGCTGAAAATAAAGAGAATCAATATGATCAACTCCAATTGATAAAGTTGCTACTATCTTTGGTGTAGTAATTTCTTTCAACCACATTGCATCCATATGATGATGTAATCCAATGATTAATATATCATTTTCTAAAAAAGCTTTTTTCAATTGTTTATCTGTAATCTGTTCCATAGAATGAATTTCTAAATGTATCCCACTTTTAGAAAGAGATTCTTGAATATTTTGGTTAAGAGACATAAAACTATATATTTTCATATAATCACCAATATTATTATATCACGTATAATGCTGAACATAAAGATTTCAATTTTCAAAATTTGATT
>CAMBYP010000034.1 GCA_945872435.1 uncultured Mycoplasmatota bacterium | reverse complement strand
ATCAAGAAGAAAATGTAGAAGAGGTTGATGAAAAACAATCAGAAGAAACTACTGTTGAAGAAGCGATTGCTCCAGAATCTGTTGTAGAAGAAATTAATGATTCTGATATTTATGGATCTACAAATAATTCTTCTGAAGAAGATGAAGTTGCAACTCCTAAAATCAATGATGAAACAGCTGATGATATGGACGAATGGAAAATTTAAAGAGACTTTGTCTCTTTTTTTATTTAAATGTGCGTTAAACTATGATATAATTATTTATAGTGTAGATGGAGGTAATATATGACATTTGATAGCATGATTCTATTTGGAAAACGATTACTTGATGTTTTATTAGTATGGCTTGTTTTCTATTATATTTTAAAAAGTTTAAGAAAAAACGTAAAAATGGTTCTTTTATTTAAAGGAATTTTATTTATTGTTGTATTAAAAATTGTCAGTGATTTATTAGATTTGGTGACAATTGGATATTTATTGGATTATGTAATTATGTGGGGACCTCTTGCATTAATTATTATTTTTCAACCTGAAATTAGAAATGTGTTAGAACAGTTAGGACGTAGTCAATTATTAGGAAGACATAAAATTTTGACTGTTGATGAACGTGAGAAGATGGTATACGAAATCATACAAGCGGTTGATTATTTAAAAAAAGCTCATATTGGAGCATTAATTGTTTTAGAAAGAGACAATGGTTTAACGGAATATATTGAAAAAGCGAAAAAGATATATGCAGATATTTCTAGTGATTTATTGATTTCTTTATTTTTCCCAAATAACCCAATGCATGATGGTGGGGTAATTATCCAGGGAGATAAAATTACTTGTGCAGGAGCTGTTTTCCCAACGAGTGATAGTATGAAAATAAGTAAACGCTTAGGAACAAGACACCGTGCAGCTTTAGGAATTAGTGAAGAAACTGATTGTATTGCTCTTGTTGTTTCCGAAGAAACAGGAAGAATTTCTATTGCAATTGGTGGTGTTTTAAATTATAACTTAACATTAGATGAGTTTAAATTAATGTTATTAGACGAATTACGTCCAAAGAAAGCATTTGTTACAACGGAAGAGGAGGATGATGAAGATGAAAATATTTAAACCACTCAGAATCTTTTTTCGTAATATTTGGAAAATTATTGATAAAAAAATCGTTGTTCCAATTACAAAAATAGTAGTATTATTCAGTGATTCTTTTAAACAATCTAGTAAAAAAATTGAAAAATGGCTATCCAAGTCAAATACTCTATTGTTTTTATCATTGTTTCTAGCCATTATTACTTTTGTGATTATTGATCAAAAAATATTGTTATTTTCTGAAAATTCAGCAGAAGTATTGAAAGAACAACCAGTACATGCAACATATAATGAAGAAGCATATGTGGTAGAAGGATTACCAAAAAAAGTAGATGTTACTTTAATTGGACGTAAAGCAGATTTATATTTTGCTAAACAAAGTCCTTCTCAAGACATTACTGTTGATTTATCTGATTTAAAACCAGGTATGCATAAAGTAAATATTAAATATAATCAAATATTACCTTCAATTGAATATAAAGTAAATCCTAGTGTGGCCACAGTCATGATTTATCCAAAAGTTTCTGAAACAAGAACTGTTGATACAGATATTTTAAATCAAGATTCTTTGGATAGTAAGTTGGTATTAAAGAGTGTAAATTTAAATACCGATAAAGTGGTTATTAAAGGAGCAGAACATCGTTTAAAAGAAGTCTCTACAGTAAAAGCATTAGTAGATATTGAAAATTTAGTTTCACAAGAAGAAGGAACAGTGGAATTAAATGATATTCCACTAAAAGCATATGACAAAAATGGAGATGCAGTAAATGTAGAAATTGTTCCAAATAAGGTATCTGCAGAAATTACAATTGATTCTCCAAGTAAGGAATTACCAATTCGTGTCATTCCAAATGGTGAAATTAGTTTTGGATATGCAATTAGTGAAATTACAACAAATGAAACAAAAGTAACTGTATATGGAAGTGAAAGTGCCTTAGAAAAATTAAAATATGTTCCTGTATATATTGATGTTAAAGACTTAAATACAGATAGACAATATAAACAAGAAATAAAACGTCCAGTAGGTGTTAGATCTATGGATGTAAATAATATTACTATTAATGTAAAATTAGGTAAATCGGTTGATAAAGAGATTAGTGATATACCTATTGAGTATCGTAATTTAAGTGATGATTATGCAGTACAAGGTTTAAGTGCTGCTGATACAAAAGTATCAGTTGTACTTAAAGGAGTTAGTTCAGTAATTAATTCTTTAAAAACGGAAGATATTACAGCTTACTTAGACTTAGATGGTTATGAAGTAGGAGAACATGAAGTACCAGTAAAAGTAGAAGGTGAAGATGTTCGTATCCAATACATACCAAAAACTAAAAAAGTAAAAATTAAAATTGTAAAAAAATAGTATCTCATAAAAAAAGATACTTTTTTTGAATATATAATAATACTTATTATATTAGAAATTTATTTTCTATCTAAATCACTAAAGAAGATTCCAATATTGATTAATCCACATAATCCTACTAGGATATAAACAATTCTAGAAATCATCGTTTGATTTCCAAATAATGCAGCAACGATATTTATATCAAATAATCCATAGATACCCCATACAACTGCACCTATAATTGTAAATATCAATGCAATTTTTTGTAATGTTTCCATAGTACCTTCCTTTCTTTTCTTTTATATTATTCACCAAACTATGGAAAATATTCATGCATAAATAAAAAATCGTCTCGTATAATTTAGTAAATGAATATTGAGGTGATAAAATGAAAAAAACATTGCTTTTTGCTGTCTTGCTATTTGGTAGTTTATGTTTATCTGGATGTGGTAGTGCAAATGAAAAAAGCATATTGAAAGATTTAGAAAAAAAATTAGATAATACAAATGCTTATCAGGTAGAAGGAGATTTAAATATTTATAGTAATGAAGATGAATATGCTTATAAAGTTTCAGTGTCTTTTCAAAAAGATGAACAGTTCCGTGTATTATTAAAAAACAAAACAAATAATCATGAACAAATTATACTTCGTAATGAGGATGGTGTATATGTTCAAGCACACAAAAGTACGCAACAAAAAAATTTGATAATTTAAGGTTATATCCACGAAAGGTATGAGCAATCGTATCTTTTTTATTTTGCATAAAAGGAGGTAGATATTATTAATTATGTAATATTTAGAAGTGAGACAGTTTATACTTTGAATGATTTAGCACAAATTGGATCACACAATAAAAGAGAAAAGAAAGCCTATAATTCTAATCCAAATATTAAATTAGAATTATCTAAAGATAATATTGAGATAGAACCTTTACAAGAGAAATATGTTAAAGGATTTAAAAACAAAGTCAAAGATTATGAAAAAGAACATAATGAGAGAATGAACACTGAAAGACCTGATAGAAGAAAAACTTTTAATCAAATGCTTAATAAATCTAAAAATGTAGTAGCTGATGAACTTCTTTTTACAGCAACACATAAGTTTTTTGATAATATGAGTAGGGAAGATATAAGAAAGTGGGCTGATACTTGTATGAAGTTTGTTTATGAAGATTTATGTTATACTAAGGAGCAAGTGTTACACGCAACTGTTCATTTAGATGAAGAAACACCACATTTACATTGTGTAGTTATACCTTTAATTAAAAAATTTGATAAAAGAACCAATACAGAAATATATACCATTTCTAAAAAAGCCTATATTAAAGATAAAATTCATTTATCAGACTTACAAGAAAAATACTATAAAAGATTAACTGATAAGGGTTATGATTTAGAACGAGGTATTAAAGGTAGTGATGCAAAACATCAAAAGGTTAAAGATTTTAAAAAGACTACTAGATATTATGAACAGAAAGTAGAGGTTTTAAACTCTAAAATAGATGAAGCTATGAAAGAATTTAATGAGAAACAAAAAACTACTAAAAACATTCCTTTTAATAAAACTCATGTTTTAGTAGAAAAAGAAACTTTTGATAGTATGAACAAAGTGATTAAAGAAACAAAAAAAGTAGTAGAGTTAGAGCCTAAAATTAGAAATTTGTTTAATGAAGTAGATAGTTTTACTAAAAGTCATCAGTCTTTAGAAAAAGAAAATCTAAATATGAAAAGAGAGATTAAAGCATTAACTACTAGAAATCAGAATCTTACTAAAGAGAATAATAATTTAAAATCCTATATTAAAGCTATATTAGAGGCAATAAAATTTATTACAAATTGGTAATGAACCCACAAAAGAAGCCACTACAAGCGAAATAAAGGAATATTATAACGATAAAGATTTTGATAGTAATGATGTTTATGATATTGGAGTAGGCACTACTAAAGAAGATAAACTTTTTGGGTATGTTGATATACCTAGTTATTATAAAACTAAAAAAGATAATGATAGAGATAAGGATGATATGGAGATGTGTTTATAATACTATTTGAAATTTAATTATTTTTTCATTGTGCTGATGTATAAAGGTAATTATTATCTGATGTAAAAAAATAATAATTAGTATTAAAAATAATGAAAATATGATAAAATATGTTGTGTGCAAAGGAGGATGATTGTATTGGCATTGCTAAAAGAAGTAAAAAATGTGTGTAAGTATATTTGTAATAAAAATAGCGGTGAAGGTGTCGTGCGAGATTTTTTAGAAAGTTATTTAATTATTCATGAATAATGAAGAGTTCTTAATAGAAAAGAAAAATTTAGAGAAAACAATCGAAGATTATAACGAAGTTATCTCTGATACAAAATTAAAAATCAAGAATTTACCAAACCTTTATCCAGATAAAGAATATAGAGTGATGGAACAGGAACGATTGATTCACAAAGTAGAAAAGTTAGAAAATGGATTGAAAAAACCATATTTTGCTCGAATTGATTTTTATAATGATGAATCTTCAATTAAAGATGTGTGTTATATTGGGAAAATAGGTGTAACAGATTACGATAATAATGTTATCACAGTCGACTGGAGAGCCCCAATCTCTAGTTTATACTATGATTCAAATGTGGGAAAAACGTCTTATGTTTCACCCGAAGGAACAATACATGGCGAATTACAATTAAAACGTCAATATGACATAGAAAATAGTGTATTAAATAGTTTTAATGATGTTGATACTGTTAGTAATGATGAAATACTAAAACCCTATTTAAGTGTTAATGCAGATAAGAGATTAAAAAATATAGTAGCAACAATTCAAGGAGAACAAAATGTAATTATAAGAGAGCCAATAACTAATAATACTATTATTCAAGGAGTGGCGGGAAGTGGTAAAACAACTGTTGCACTTCATCATATTGCTTATTTGGTATATAATAATAGAGATTTATATGATGCGAATCAATACATAGTTATTGGACCTAATAAATTTTTTGTAGATTATATTTCAAGCATTCTTCCAGATTTAGATGTAGATGGAGTAAAGCAATTTGACTTCGTAGATTTTGCATCTAACTATTTAAATGTTGATTTTGAGATTAAAAATTCTTTAGATAATTTTAATTTAAATAGTTCTGGTAAAGAAGAAGATAATTTTTCTTATTATAGAACATCATTGGAATTTCAACATTTTATAAAAGAGTACATAGATGTGTTTGAAGCAAATATGCTTCCTAAAGTTAATTTAGAATATAAGAATATTAAAATATTAAGTTTCAAAGAAATAGAAGAAGAGTATTATTCTGTAAATAAAAAAACAAGTAATACAATTAGTAAAAGAATTGATAAGACAATTTTATTATTAAGTAAGAAGATTGATGAACGAAAATCTGATATATTAAATAAATCATTACAGAGTGTTATTAAAGAAAATAATACTATTAGGCAAAAAGCAAATTCCAAAGATAATCAATTACTAAAAAAAGAATTAGAGTCATCTGGAATGAATATGTTAAAAAGATATTTTAAAAAAATTAAATTTAATATATATGATATTTATAAAAATATATTGTTAGAATTGAAGAAACAAAATAAGTATAGTAATGAAATAGATATTAAATTAGAAGAATTAAAAAATGGAATATTAGAATTTGAGGATTTGACACCACTAATGTATATTAATTACATAATAAATGGAGCAGAAGATTACAAGAA
Source organism: uncultured Mycoplasmatota bacterium (assembly GCA_945872435.1). Classification (GTDB taxonomy): domain Bacteria; phylum Bacillota_I; class Bacilli_A; order RF39; family UBA660; genus UMGS2016. The sequence continues at coordinate 5,024 of CAMBYP010000034.1, read as the reverse complement.
ATATAGGCATGTAGTAATTGATGAGGCTCAAGATTATAATTTATTTACTTTCTTCATATTAAAAGAGATTTTATCTAATAGTACATTTAGTATCTATGGTGATTTAGCACAATCATTATATTCGAGTCGTTCCATCAAATCTTGGAAAGATGTTGTTGAAAAAGCATTTAATAATAACATATCCATAAAATACCTTAATAAAAGTTATAGAACTACAATAGAAATCATGAATGAAGCAAATAAAATAAACAAACATTTAAATTATACGTTAGCAGAGCCAGTTATAAGACATGGTTCAAAAGTACAATATATAGATATCAAACAATCCAATATTACAAATTCAATTTTAAATCAAATTAATTATATGAAAAAGCAAGGATGTCAAACAATTGCAATTATTGGGAAAACACCTAAAGAAGTAGATACTATATATAATGATATAATTTCTAAAATTGAAGTTGAAAAAATAACTTCAAAAAATTATAATTTTTCAAATGATATTTGTATTACTACAGGTTATTTATCAAAAGGATTAGAATTTGATGGCGTTATTGTATGCAATGTAATGAATAGTAATTATGACATTAACAATAATCTAGATATGAAAATTTTATATGTTTCAATGACAAGAGCATTACATGAGTTAAGTATATTATATTCTTCTAACTTATTAAATATATTAATGGCAAAATGATATTACTATTTAATAGTTATATAATAAAAAAAATAAAATTGTAATATATATTTTCAAATGATATAATATATTAAAATATTACATTAAATGTCGGAGGTGGTTATGAAAATATTAATAATTAATATTCCCACAGGGAAGAAAGATGATAAACAATTTATGTCTTTTATTAATAATGTATATATTCCTGTTTTCAATAATAATATAAATTTAGTTAAAGATCAAAATACAGAAGTTACTCATCGATTTTGCGAATGGGGATTAGGACCTGTAGATATGGCATATTGTAGATATATGGACCATTTAGCACAGCCTATGGTATATTATGCTGCTCGAAATGCAGAAAAAGAAGGATATGATGCGGTTATTATAAACTGCTTTGGTGATCCCATGCTATGGGAATTAAAACAAGCCTTAAACATTCCAGTTATAGGTTTGGGAGAAGCATCTATGATGTATTCATTAAATCTGGGACATAAATTTGGTGTGGTAAGCATTTCACCATACAATAATTTTGAAATTGAAGAAACTGTTGAAAAATATGGTTTAACTAAACGATTTGTTGGATGTGAGTCTATTACAAGTTGGGAAAAAGGAGACCAAATAGAAATTGAAGAAACAATCAATGCTTTTACTCAAGCTGCCAGGAAGCTAGTCGATAAGGGAGCAGAAGTAATAATTCCAGGATGTTCTGTTACTTCATTTAAAATTAGAGCTATTAAAGGAATAACCGAAGTCGATAATGTTCCAATTGTGGATATAATAGGTGTTGCAATTAAACAGGCTGAAATGCTTGTTTCAATGAAAAAATCTGGAAGTAGCTGGATTAGTAGAAAAAATTTATACCATCAACCTAATACCAAAACATTGGAAACAGCAGATTATCTTTTGAACAATGAAAATTTGACATTTTGGGATATAAAATAATTAAGGAGGAAAAGAATGGAATATAGAGATATTTATGATAAAAATAAACAATTAACTGGTAAAACATTTGAAAAAAGTGAAGGTGTTCCAGAAGGCTATTTTTATTTAATGGTAGTTTGTTTTATGCAAAATAATAAAGGACAGTTTTTAATGCAAAAAAGAGTACCAGAAAAAGATGGTAAATGGGCAACGACTGGTGGTCATCCTAAAGCTGGAGAAAATTCACTTACTGGGATGATTACCGAGATACAAGAAGAACTAGGTATAAATGTAAATCCAAATGAGTTACAATTATTTAAAGAAGCAAAAGGAAAAAATTCATTCTGTGATTTATATTATTTAAAAAAAGATATAGATATTAAAGATATTACTATCCAAGAAGAAGAAGTAGAAACGGTCAGTTGGCTAACTTTAGATGAAATCAATAATTTATTTGAAAACGGACAATTTAATAAAGGACATTATATGATGCTACAAGATTGCTTGAAATTTTTGAATAATAAAAATGATTAATTTGTTAGGTTAATCATTTTTTATATACTTGTTTATATCAATATTTAATTTATTTTGTTTTAATAAAAGGTTTATTTGATTAATATAGTCTTTATATTTAGTAGTTGTTATTGAGGAAGAAGAATTTAAAATAGTTAGTATATGTTTAATTTGTTTTTCTGCATATTGATTAGATAATTGAATAAATTGTGGATAACATTTTTTTACCTTTTTTTGCACCATATTTATATACGCAAAAATGTTCAGATGCTCATCAGTAAACTCTAAACTAGTTAAACTGTTGTTTGAGCGTCTCATATAATGATATAAAGGACGGCCTATAACTGTATAGGTATTTATTTTGTTAAAAATACTCCACATAAACATTCTATCTTCATTAACACGATAATTTAAGAATTTTTGATTTATTAAACTTTCTTTTGTAAATAATTTACCCCAAACAGCAAAAGCAATTTTATCTTCTAGATACTCTTTAATTAAAGTATTCTTTTTATAGGTTACTAATTCATAGTCATTATAAGCATCAAAAATATCGCCATTAACATCGTTAACGTTAATGCTGCATCCAACGACATCAGCGTTTGTATTTTCTTGGTTTTTTAATAATGTTTCAATAAAATTTTTTTCTATATAGTCATCACTATCTACAAAACTAATATAACTGCCTTTAGCTTTTTCTAATCCAATATTTCTACAAATACTTGGACCACTATTTTCAATATTAATAACAGTAATACGTGTATCATTTTTCGCATAATTGTTGCAAATTTTTAAACTATTATCTGTAGATCCATCATTAATTAAAATAATATCTAGGTTTTTATAGCTCTGTTTAATGATAGAATCTAAACATCTATTTAAATAATTTTCTACATTATATACTGGTACAATGATTGTTACTAAATCCATAGGAAACCCCCCTTTTTATTTCTTCTATTATATTGTTTATATCAAAATTAAAATTATTAGTATTAATAACTATATTATATTCGCTATATGGTTTATATTCTACTGTTGTTTCAACTCTTAAGGCATCTTCATATTTTTTATGCTCTCTATCAATAATGCGATTTATTCTTTTACTTTTATCAGCAATCATCAATATCTTATAATTTGCTTTATTGTATAAATTTAGCTTTTCACAAGCAAACCAATCAATCAAAGGTATAACCTCTGTTTGATTTAAACTATTTATAATATTCAGTAGACATTTATTTAAATAATTTAAAAATGCTTTGTGAATTTTTCCATTTTCTTCATCATTAAAAAAGCAAGCATTTAATACAGTTTTTAAAGGTATATTTTTCTTAAATATATCTTTCATATATTTAAGAAAATAAGGATTTTTAATAATGTATTTTTCTATAACATCATCAACGGAAACATGGACAAAAGTTTGGTCAACAGCATTTATTTTTTTACATAATTCACTTTTACCTGTGCCACCATAACCGCTTACACAAATGTACATCATTTCTTTATCAAACCTTTTTTGTTTCTATCGGTATTTTCTAATAAATGTCTGTTAATAACATTTAAAACAAAGTCATATTCTTTATCATCATCAGTCATATGAAATACATTATCAAAATTATAATTTTCTACTTTAGTTTTATATTTTTTTCTTATAAATTGTTTTAAATTTTCTATATTTTCATAGATAAAAGTATCTTTACGATTAATATATTTTTTTTCAGATGGTGGTAATAATAAATATAATATACAAATTTGATTAGAATCATATTTATCAACCATTATATCTGCTTTATAATCACTATATCCTGGTTTACCAGTCCCAGTATCTAACGCATAAATATCTTTTATAAACTGTCTATAATCCTTAAATTCCACATATTCTAATGATTCTATAACAGCAAACTTGCTAATATCATTAATTGCCTCTTCAAAAAAAGGATTCATAGCATTCCATAAAATTGCAATACTCTTCATAATCATACCCCCCACATTTATGCTATACAATGTAATCGCTTAAATTATTTTTATTACTTGTTTGCCACTTAAATCTTCTTAATTTTTTGTTAGTACAATAAGCACAAAAGTCGCAAAAGTGCTCTAAATATTCAATTAACTCATCTCCATTTTGAAAATCATCAATTTTTTTAAAATCATTTTCTGTAGTTTTAAAATTTGAATTACACTTTTCATTTAAATATTGTATTAATAAAGGATATGAACATCTAGAAATAAATCCATCTTTTACAAAAGGAAAATACCTTCCATAACATAAATTATTTGCTTTTTCCGGATTATTAATTTTTTTTGTTGTTAAACAAGTGTGAAATTCCCGAATTAGTAAAGTTTCATCTTTTTGCTTACAACCGTTTCCAAAGAAAAATTTAATGTTTTTATCGTTTAAAAACTCTACAATTTTATCAGCCATTTTATAGGTTGGTTGATATAAGGATATATTAAAAAATACATTATTATTTTTTATACTTTCTATTAACTGTTCATCCATTTTTGGAATTAAAATTCCATTAGAAACTAATGCAATTTTTGAATTAGGAAAATATTTTCTAGCAATAGGTAGAATTTTAGATAATTCAGAGTGTAATAATGGTTCTCCACCCATTAATCTTATTAAATCAATATTAACCAAATTTGATAATTTTTCGATGTCATTTTTAAATTGATTTACACTAATTTCGTATTTATCACAAATATTCGAAAAGTGTGTACACCCTTTACATTTTAAATTACAGTGATTAACTAAATTGATTTCTATATATCCAATTAGTGGTTTTTTCATCAACGAAAATTCACGAATATTATTAATAACATCGTTTTCTATGTCAAACTGATCTAAAATGTATATTGTTTCAATGCCTTGTTTTTTTAGTTGCCTAGAATATTTTGTAATGAAAATAGGTGC
>CAMBYP010000033.1 GCA_945872435.1 uncultured Mycoplasmatota bacterium | reverse complement strand
ATTGCTAATATGGCAATGACTCCAATTAGTTCTATTAATGTAAAACCCTTATTTTTTTGATTCATTAGTACACCCCTTTGCTACCTTTCTATACTTATATTAGTATAGCATTTTATAACTATTAATTCAACAAAAAAAGACAGATTATTTATCTGTCATAAATGTCCAAGTTGGTAACCATTGTAGTTTTTTCAAATATTCTTTTGTAGTCCAACTACCTGATAAAATTGGATAAAAATATACAAATAGTAAAAATGAAACCATCATGTAAAGTAAAATAACATGTTTCCCATATTTCCAGCTTTTATAAATTTTATTTCCAACATAAGAAAGAGATAATACTAAAAATATAACTGCTGGATAATAATGATAAATAAAAGTAATTCTAGTAATATAAATCCATGGTAAATATACAGATAAATATCCAATTACAATAAACCATGCTGTTTTATCTTTATTTTTAATAGCAAAGATTAATGTTGTAATCATAGCTATTAGTCCACCCCACCAAACCATAGGCGAACCAAAGCAAGAAATACTACTTACTGCTCCAATATTTGAATATGACTCATTCCAAGCATACCAAATTGGTTTTACCATAAAAGGCCATTCATACCACAGTGTTTGGAATGGATGAGTAGCAACTAAATCACTATGATATTTAAACATATTGATGTTATAATCAATAACATTTTTCGTATACTCCACAATATTAGTAATGTCAAAAATAAAGATAAATGAAAAATAATAAATCACTAATGGTATAACAACAAAATACAAAATACATCTTAGAATTGTTTGTTTTAAATTAGGAATAAAATGTTCATACACATATAAATCCATATCATCAAAACAATCTTCTTCTATTTTCTTTTTGGCCCATATATATTCTTTAAAACGCTTTCCTATGTTCATAAAGAATAATATTGCAATACCAACAAAACCGTATGCAACATTCCATTTACTAGCGAAGCCAATACCTACAAAAATGCCACACCAAAATAAAGGTTTATAAGTATCTTTTAATTTACTATCATAAAAACTCATTTGATAATATCGATACATAAAATAGTAAATCAACATAGTAAATATTACTGCGTAAGTATCAATGGTTGCAATTCGCGATTGTGTAAAATGCATAAAATCAAAGGCGAATAAAAAGGTTCCTGCAAAGCAAATCAGTGTATTTTTAAATAATTGTTTTAAAAATTCATATAAAATTGGTAACATAAGAATTCCAAACACAACGCCAGCAGTTCTCCATCCCAAAGGATTCATTCCAAAAATGGCAATTCCTCCAGCAATGATTTCTTTTCCTAATACTGGATGTGTATTTTCATAAATAGGATAGTGTTTTAATTGCTCATATGCTGTTCTAGCATGATATACTTCATCAAAATATGTAGAATTATAATAAGATGGTTCCAAAGAAATCATATCTTGTTCATCAATTAACTCTTTTCCTGTATATGAATAACTAGTACCATCAATATATTTTACTTTTGCTAGTTTTTGTTTTCCCGCAATTTTAAAACCAATTTCATTCATTACAACTGCAGTATCATAACCACGAATACGAATATACTTTTGACCAATCAAAGAAACAGGTATTTCAGTCCAACTATACATAGAAATATTATTAATTAAAGTAACTGGATTCCAATTTATTTTGTCATTCGAAGATTCTACTTCAAATTTTATTTCTTCTAAATTCACAGTATTCCCATTTGGATCGTTTCCTACACCAACTAAATAATAGATTGCATCAATTGGTTGGTCTTCTACTTCTAATATGATGGAATCACCAATCACATCTGGTTTCCAATAGCTATTTGCCATCTTTGTAGTACCTAATTTATAAAAGCCAAAAATAGAAAATAAAATGACTACGAAGACTAAGCAAAACCAATCTTTTTTTGTAAATTTTTCTCTTTTTTTCGTTTTTTCATATTTTATTTTTTCTTCTTGTTTTCTTTTTCTTATTTTCACACTTCCACCTACTTATTATATTCATTATAACAAGTAACAAAAAAAACGGCAACTATAATTGAACCGTTCCTTTTAATTGTTTAATTACTTTTTTTTCAATTCTAGATATATATGATTGACTAATATTTAACATACTTGCTACTTCTTTTTGTGTCTTTTCTTTTTGTCCAAATAAACCATATCTTAAAATCATGATTTCTTTATCACGACCTTTCAGTTTTGAAATTTCTTGATATAAAAGCTTTTTTTCAGTTTCCTCTTCTAATCCTTTCGTAACAATATCAGATTCTGTTCCTAATACATCCTCTAAATGCAATTCATTACCTTCACCATCATAACTTAGACTATCTTCAAAACTAATTTCCGTTTTTCTTTTTTTGTTTTTTCTCAGATACATTAATATTTCATTATCAATACATCTTGATGCATATGTTGCTAATTTGATATTTTTATCTAGTTTATACGTATTTACTCCTTTGATTAATCCAATTGTTCCAATACTTACTAAATCTTCTAAGTCAATTCCTGTATTTTCATATTTTTTAGATAAAAACACAACAAGTCTTAAATTATGTTCTATTAATTTAGTCCGTGCTAATTCATCACCATTCATTGCTCTTTCAACATACATTGCTTCTTCTTCTCTTGGTAAAGGCTCAGGTAATTTATCACTACTACCTACAAAATATAAATTATATTCATCCCATAATAATTTTTTTAACCAATTCCATATTTTTATAATCATTTAACCCTCCAATATTTTCGTATTTAATATCATTTCTATTCCATCCATGCGAATATCATCATCCAAAACTGCTACTAAAACTTTCCTTCTATCACCAATTCCAGCAATATGTATTTTATTAAGTATAAAACAAGGAAGAACTCCATCTTTTCCCACAGCATGATATGGTATTAAAATAGGATCTCTAATATTATCTTTTAAAACACTTTTACCGACTAATAAAACTGGCTTTTTAAAATAAGGATCTTGAATTTGATTTCCAGTATCTAAAAATGCTGTTAAATGATAAAGATGATGATTCCATTCAAATGAAACTTGATAATATGACGAATAAGTCGTTTTTAATTGTTTTAACTGCTTTAAATAAAAATAAATGACAATAGGAGATATGATAAGAAGCAACCATACATTAATAGAAACACCTTGATAAAAGAAAATAAGGCCTTTTTGTTTCATCGAAAATTGAATATTTAATAAATATAAAACACCACCTAAAAAAACGCTATTTAAATATAAGTACACCATATTTTTTATAAAATATCGCTTGCTTTGAAAATGAAAAGTAATTATTATCATAAAAATGCTAATTATAATTTTAAATAGAAATAATGTAAAAGAATTCAGTGGCAAAAATAAAAAAAAGATAGACAAACTACCAGCTAATGCCCCTTTTACACATGAAAGAAAAGGAGCATTCCTTTTTAGCAAATATGAAACACTTAAAAGTAATAATAAATCAAATCCAAAATTCACAAAGAAAATAAGATCTAAATATAATTTCATATTCTCACCAATTTTAATTTAGCATATGATATTCATAAAAGATGTCGAAAAAAACACAAAAAAAGATGGGAAGCAATCTTCCCACCCGTCGTAGAAATTAAAACTACTCCACTCTATATAAGAGTGAAATTCCCGTAGGAATTACTTCCTACAACTATAATATAGCATGTTTCTAATCATAATACAAGTTAATTTTACAAAAAACTAATTTTATTTACATTTTGCAATCTTTTAGAATTCTCTTCTTCTTAAAAATGGAGGAATATCAAGCTCAGGATTTTCTGAAGAACTACTATCTTCATTTAAATCTCTATTCATTTCACTACGTGTAAATGCAATATCTTCTCTTTTTGGTTGTTCATTAGATACTTTCCCAGTATTTTTATTTTTTTCTTCATCTTCAAATCCTGTAGCAATTACAGTTACAATAATTTCGTCATTCAAATTTTCATTAATAACAGCACCAAAAATAGTATTAATATCTGTGTTGGCACTTTCACGAATGACATCAGCAGCTTCTTCTACTTCAAATAATGTTAAATTAGAACCACCGGTTACATTAATAATTGCGTCTGTTGCTCCATCAATACTTGTCTCTAAAAGAGGACTTGAAACCGCTTGTCTAGCTGCTTCTGCTGCTCTATCTTCTCCTACACCCATACCAATACCAATTAAGGCATTTCCACGGTTTTGCATTACTGCTTTTACGTCAGCAAAATCAAGGTTAATTAAACCTGCTACAGCAATTAAATCTGAAATAGACTGAACACCACGTCTAAGTACATTATCAACTTCTTTAAAAGAGTCAAGTAATGGTGTTTGTTTATCAATAATTTCTCTTAAACGATCATTTGGAATCACAATTAATGTATCAACATTTTTCTTTAATTCTTCTAGACCTGCTAAAGCCTGTGTCATTCTCTTTTTACCTTCGAATGAAAATGGTTTTGTTACAATTCCTACTGTTAAAGCTCCTAAATTTTGAGCAATTTCAGCAATAACTGGAGCTGCACCAGTACCTGTTCCTCCACCCATACCACAAGTGATGAAAACCATATCAGCACCTTCTAATGCGGCTTCAATCTCTGCTTTTGTTTCAATTGCTGCCTCTTTTCCAACTTGTGGGTTGGCACCAGCACCAAGACCATTCGTTAATTCTGCTCCAATTTGAATTTTTACTGGTGATTTCGAATTATTTAATACTTGTAAGTCTGTATTAGCAACAATAAAATCTACTCCTTGTACTCCTGATTCAATCATACGGTTAACAGCATTGTTTCCTCCGCCACCAACACCAATCACTTTTATTTTTGCTAATTGATCCATCTCTAATCCATTTAACATAAACTTTCCTCCTTATTCGCTGAAAAAGAATCCAAATACTTTGCCTAACATAGAATCATAAGATTCATTTTTATTTTCTACAGATATTAAATTATCTATCATATCTGCACTAACCATCGTATATTCTTTTCCTTTTAACTTCAATTTACTTACAAAATATGCAATATTACCAACTGCAGAAGAGTACTTATTATTTCTAATTCCTATTAGTTTTACGTTTCCAATTTTTGCAATCGTTCCAAATACTTCTTTTGCAATATAATTAAAATTTGCCATATTACTTGTTCCACCAGTCACAATCACATAATCAATATTACGACTTGTTAAAGAACGAATTTCTTTTTTGGCAATTGTTAAGATTTCTTCCAATCGAGATTCTACGATTTCAGAAATTTCAAATTGGTTCACTTTTATCATTTCACCATACACATTACTTACTTCAATAAATTCATATTGACTTGCATGGTTTTTATGAGCAAAAGCAAACTTTTCTTTTAGTTTTCTAGCCGTATCATTATTCACTTTAAAAATATAAGCAATATCATTTTCTATATTTTTGCCACCTAGTTGTAACATAGAATGTTTTACAACAATACCCTTATTATACAAAGTTACAGAAGTTGTTTCAGAACCAATATTAATAATAGCTCCAACAGTAAAATCCATTTCACGACTTTTAAATGCATAAGCATCCCCAATCGCATTGATAGAAATATCTACTACTTCTATACCAAGACTTGCAAATAATTGCACTACAGAATAAATATTTTTTTTAGGCGTTGCAACCATCATCGCCCTTGTGCTTAACGTTCTACTAGGTATCCCCTTTGGATCTCTTACATAGTCTTTTTGATTTACTAAAAAATCAATTGGCAAAACCGCAACCATTTCACGATCACGAAAATCATAACTTCTCATTGCGTCAGAAATAACACGAGATACATCATTCCCGTCAATAATTCCATCATGAGTTTCATCCGCTTCATCCACTTGTAATGGTATTTCCACACTACCCTTAATCATTGCACAGTCCAAAAAATAACTTGGAATGCTTGCAATCACTTGTTTTATTTCAATTCCAAGCATAGATTCTACACTAGAAATTGCTTTTTTTAAAGATGCTTTTGCCTTTTCAACATCTGTAATTAACCCTTTTTTTATTCCTTCTGATTTTTCGGATGATGCTGCAAGTAAATTTAACTTGTTTTTGTAAAGTTCACAGACAACGACTTTGATAGAATCAGTACCTAAATCAACGCTTGTATATATGTGCTTCACAAAATCATCTCCTACAATCTAGTAATCATTATACTATACTTTTTAAAAAAAGAAAAGAAAATCAAGCAAAAAGGAGAAAAAAATTAAATTTTCTCCTTTTCTTTTATCCTTCTTTTACCTCAAAATATTCTCCACTATCTAAATACAATATTCCTTTTTTACCCGTAAATTTAGAAATAATTGTAACATAACTATTCAAATTACTTAACTGGTTTGCAGTTAAATACACATAATTTTCATCATTCATCGTAAATAAGAAACGATTTGGATCTACTTCGTTCGGATTATATTTCATTTCTGAAATTCTTCTAATAATATCCGAATCTAAATCCCCCATTTTTGTAATTAACTTCTCATAAATTTTATCAGGAGTATAATTAATTAAAACTGGTACAGAAAATGTTAAATCTGTTGTCCTGCCATCTGATAATACTGTTTTTTTCTTAGTTGCATTATAAAATAATGGTCTATTTTCTTCTACTTCAATTGTCACTTCATATAACCAGTTTTTTGTAACTTTTGCGTTTGTAATTAATTTGCTATCCTCCAATGTTTTTTTAATTTTATAACTATAATTAGTAAACGTTGACGGATAATTATCAAGTTTTGCTATTTCAATAATTTCTTGATCTGTAAAAAAGTGATTTCCTTTTACATGAATTGTTTTTATATTTTTAGGGACAAACATCACAATGCAGTATAATAAAAGGCCTAAGAATAATAGAGTTAGAAATATACGGCCGTATAATATTTTTCGTTTTTTCTTAGCTGTTGATTTCTTTTTCCCTTTTTTCTTTGCCATAAACTTTCTCCTATTCTTCTATTATTATATCATATTTTAAAAAGAAATCAGTAATAAAATACAGATGAATGTAAAAAGGATGCAAATGCACCCTTATTCAACAATTTCCTGTTCTAATTTCAAATCAATACCATATTCTTTTTTTACATTTTTTTGAATATCGCGAATTAAATGAATCACATCACTTGCTGTTGCATGATCTTTATTAATAATAAAATTAGCATGTTTTTGAGACACCATTGCTCCCCCAAATAATTTTCCTTTGTAACCTAAGCTTTCGATTAAACGACCGGCATAATCTCCCTCTGGATTACGAAAAACACTTCCAGCACTAGGATATTCTAAAGGCTGAGACTCTATTCTCCTTTTTTTTCGATCTTCCATTACAGCAAGTATCGCTTCTTTAACCCCTCTTTTTAATTGTAATTTTGCGTTCAAGCAAACACATTTAGGGTGTTTTTTAAAATATGATGTACGATAATGAAAATCACATTCTTCATTTGTTAAAACTTTTTCTTTTAAGTTTTCATCCAATATTGTTACTTCTTTTACAATATAGCCCATATCACTTTTATATGCTCCGGCATTCATAAAAAGTGCTCCTCCAACAGTTCCTGGAATTCCTGCTGCAAATTCTAATCCAGTTAATGATGCTTTTGCTGCTTTAATTGAAAGCTTAGGCAGAGAATAACCAGACTCTACATAGATTTGTGTATCTTCTATTTTCATATCATTTAAATTTGCCAAATGAATCAATACACCATCGTATACTCCATCTTTAAAAATTAAATTAGAGCCGTTTCCAATAATTTTCCATTTGATTTGATGTTCTTCTAAATAACAAATTAATTTTTTTAAACTTTCCTTATCATCTACAATCACAAGAGCATTTGCAATTCCACCAACTCGATATGTTGTATATTCTTTTAATGAAACATGATAAATGACTCTACCAACATTTAATTTATCTAACTCTTTCATTTTTTTCATAATTGTCTCCATCTATTAATTGTTTTAATTCTTTTACAATCTTTGTTGCACTATCTGTAAGGGCTAGTTTTTCTAATTTTTTTTGCATCGATTCTAATTTCATTGGATTACCAAATAGTGAATCTATTTCTTTTACCAAAATATCTTCTTTTAAATTTTTTTCTTCCAATAAAACAGCTGCTTGTTCTTTCACTAATCCCATTGCATTTTTAAATTGATGATTATTGGGAACATATGGGCTAGGTATTAAAATACTAGGAACATGTAAAGACATAATTTCACTTAGAGTAGATGCTCCAGCTCGTGAAACCATCAAATCTGTTTTTTTCATAAAAGAAGTAAGTGGAACATATGGATATATGTGAATATTCTTTGGAAAAGCATGACTTTTTACTTCTTCATAATCTTGTTTTCCTGTAATAAAAGCCACTTCATAGTCTTTATTTTCAAAATATGACATACTATCAATCAAGAAATGATTAATACCGCTTGCTCCTAATGACCCCATAACGATAGTTACTAATTTTTTACCTTCAGTTAATCCATATTCTTTCTTATTAATTGGGATAGCTTTTATGGCATCTTCGCTGCAAGGATTTCCAGTATATACAGTTTTATCTTTTGGAAATTCCTGCATACTAGAAGGGAAAGAAATCATAATCTTGTCAACATACTTACTTAAAAATTTATTACTTGCTCCTGGTACACTATTTTGTTCATGAATTGCTGTTTTAATCTTCAATTTATGAGCAGCCATAATTACTGGTGCAGTAACATAACCACCTACTCCAATTACAATATCAGGTTGGAATTGTTTCATAATTTGAATACATTTTTTATAACTCTTGAAAAAGCATTTCAACGTTTTTATATTTTTATATATTTTTCTGCGATATAATCCATAAATTTCTAAACTTTCAAAAGGAATTCCTTTTTCAGGGACAATATCTTTTTCCATACGATTATGTGTTCCAATATAAAGCACTTCTACATTAGAATTCATTTCTTTTAATTTATTAATAATAGCAAGTGCAGGATAAATATGTCCACCTGTTCCTCCAGCACTAACAATCACTTTCATACCATCACATCCTACTTTATTATATCAAATTTTATGTTTGTTGCAAATAAAATATACACTTCAAAAAAAAGAGTGATAGATCACTCAAATTATCTTACTTAATTGAATAGTATCGATTCTTTGCTTCCAATGTTTTATTTTTTACTTGAGCCATTTCATGTACACTTAATAACACATAACCACGTTGATATAATTCACTGGCCATTTTTACTGCAGCATCAATACTTGAATAATAAATATCGTGAAATAATACAATAGAGCCATCTGTAACCTTTTCAATTGAATTTTGGTAAGTTAAGTTAGCATCACGATATTTCCAATCTAAAGTATCAATATTCCATAATACAATTGGAACTTCAATCATAGAAATAGTATCATCATTATAATTTCCATATGGTGGTCTAATGCTTGTTGCTTCTTTTCCGCTAGCATTTTTAATTTCCTCATTCGTTTTTATAATTTCATAACTCTGTTCTTCTTTAGAACTACGTTTCAAATTACGATGATTATAGGTGTGACTTCCTACTTCAAATCCATTACTTTCAACCATTTTTACCACTTCTGGATATTTTGCAACATTTCTACCTAACATAAAAAATGTTGCATTCATGCCTCTTTTTTTAAATTCCGTAATTAAAGTTGGTGTTGTATTAGGATTAGGTCCGTCATCAAAAGTAAAAGCAACAACTTGACGATTCATCGCATATTCTTTTAACCAAATTTCATCTTCTCTTTTAATACCTAATAATTTCCAATTTACACGATCTTTCAAAAGATAAAATGGAATTTTTAATTGATAATTTTTTTCTTCTTTTTGAAAATCAAAATATAAATAATGGTCATTTAGCTCATTATGAAAATAATATGAATTTTGTTTGATACAATCATTTAATTCTTTTTCAATATTTAAATCTGTCGGTATTGGTGGTGTTAAAGTTCTAATTGTTCTCTGCCATTCCAAATTTAAAAATGTTAAAATAAAATCTTTTTCCTCTTGATTCCAATGTAAAAATATTTCTTTTAAAGTAAGTGGTTCTTTTTTTGTTTTATGATATAACCAAATATCTTTTTGAAGTGATCCATCTTTTCTTTTTTTGTTCCATATAACTTGTTTCAATTCATTTGTTTCAATCAATTCATAAGTTACTTTCTTAATTTGATTATCTTTTCTAATTTGTTTTTCATACTTTTTAATTTCTTTATTTAACTTTGAATCATCAAATACCGGTATTTCAATATTTTGATTTTTTTGGTTAATTTCACGATATAAATGGCCTTTTTGATCTTTTTTTAACTTATCATTTTGATATATAAAAGATACCAAAATAAATAGAACAATTACTATAGTTGTAAAAATAAAAGACCATTTTATATATTTTTTATTTAACAAATATAACGACTTTATTTTTTCTTTCATTTTACCACCTACTTTCAATTCATATTTATTATACCCTATTTTAATAAAAAGAAAAGAGAATTTATATATTTTCTTCCCTAATCATTTCTAAAATATTTTCTTTTCGTACTTTTTTTGTTGCATACATTGTAGTAATTAAAACAAAAAGGTATGCAAATAAAATAGCAATCAAAGTTTCCTTCCATGGAAATAGAATAGATTCGAAGTAGAAAGAATATGTGATTCCATAATGAATAATCAAAATTAATATCCACGATGTTGGTAGAGCATACAGAAATGCTTTCGCAATAAAGAAGAAACTTTCTAAAAATAACATTTTTCGAAATCTCTTTGGCCCCATTCCAACACTACGTAACATTGCGAACTCACGTCTTCGTAAAGCTAAAGAAGTAACTGTCGTATTATAAACACTTGTAATTCCAATCAATGTAACTAGGGCAATAAATCCATATAATAAAATTTTAATTGCTAAAATCATGCGTTCTATTTTTACAATTGTATCCTGAACATTTTCATAATAAATACCTTCCACTTGACTTTCATCAATAATATTTTGTACTTCTTTTTCAATATTTTTTAATTTTTTTCCTTGTAAATATAATACATCTGAAGTAATTAAATGATATTTTTTTCTTGACTTTTTCCTGTCCTTCGTAATACTGTTTTAATACGTGAAAGCAATTCTCTTACCTTAAACGGTTTCGTAATATAATCATCTGCTCCCATATCAAGTCCCATCACAATTGATACTTCTTGATCATTAGCTGTTAAAAAAAATAGTAGGAACATCTTTTAATGCTTTCATACTTTTATATAAGTCAAAACCATTTCCATCCGGTAAATTTAAATCCAATAAAACTAAGTTCAATTAATTTTTAGAAAATTTTTCTAGTGCTTCTTTTACTGCCCCTGATTGATAAATATCAAATTCCTCTTGTTCTAAATAATATTTAAGTCCAAAACGAATTGTTTCATCATCCTCGACAATTGATAATTTTTCCATCCGTATCACCTACGATTATTATACTATAAAAACGAAAAATGACATGACATTTTTGTCA
>CAMBYP010000032.1 GCA_945872435.1 uncultured Mycoplasmatota bacterium | reverse complement strand
TACGTAAGAAAGAAAAAGAAAAGAAACAACAGGAAAAATTAAAATTACTAGCAAAAAAAGAAGAAGAAAAGAAAAAACAACAAGAAGCATATAATCAAGAAAGAAAACAAGAAAAAGAAAAAGTTCAATCTGAAAAAAAGAAAACTAATAAAGAAGTTAGCAAGAAAAAAGAAAATAGCAAACCTTCAAATAAAACAAGTAAAAATAGTTCTAAAAAACAAATAAAAAATACTTCAAAAAAACAAAATACCTCACTAACAGAAAAAAGCAAAGCAAAGACTGTGAATGCAAAAACGCAATCTAAAAATTCAGATGTAAAGAAAACAAGTCGTTCTAAAAAACAAACAGAAACAGATAAGAAATCCAAGTTAACTACTAAAAAGACTAATAGTACAAAAAGGAGTAAACAGACAAAATAAATTTATATTTAAGTCATTACTAAAGTAATGACTTTTTTAGTTAGAAACTATATGTCACTTTTTAGTACTTTCGCATATATTAAAGTGAGGGGTGAGTAATGTGGCCACATATAAAGAAATTGTAACAAAAGCTGTCATTGGGAAAGGGAAAAAATATTTTAAAAATAATTATTCATTGACACCTGCTGATAAACCTTCTAATGTTTTAGGTTGTTGGGTAATCAACCATCAATTTAAAGGTTATAAATCAGGTGATAATGTTGGTGTTGATGGATCATTTGACGTAAATATTTGGTATTCCTATGAAAATGATAGTAAAACGACAGTGGTAAATAAAAGAATTGAATATAATGAAGCTTTTCATGTAAAAACAAAAGAGAATACGAGTCTAACTGGTGATACCGATATTATTGTTCGTTCTTTAAAACAACCAACATGTAGTAATGTACAAATAGATCAAGATGGTATGATTCATTTTGACATTGAAAAAGAACTAGGAGTAGAATTAGTTGGAGAGACAAAAGTAAAAATTGCAATTGAAGATGAAGAAGAGCCTTGGGAAGAAATAGATGATGAACCAACAGAAGAAATTATGCAAGATATTGATAATCAAGTAGATGAAAATTATATTGATGAAAACACCAATGAATAGTTGGTGTTTTTTTTGTAATTACATATAATATACTGTTAACCAAAAATGGTTGACAGTTTTAAATTTATATAGTATAATGACTACAGATTGGAGGGAATACTATGGCAGTAAAATTAAGATTAAAAAGAATGGGTGCTAAGAAAAAACCATTTTACCGTGTTGTAGCTGCTGATTCTAGAGCAAAAAGAGATGGTAAAGTGTTAGAAAGCGTTGGAACTTATAATCCAATTGCAACACCAGCAGAAATTACTTTAAATAAAGAAGCAATCATGAAATGGTTAAGTAATGGAGCAGAACCTACTGATACTGTAAGAAACATCTTAAGTAAAGAAGGAATTTTAAAAGAATTCCACGAATCAAAAGCTAAGAAAGCAAACTAATTTGGATTTCGTACCACTTACTGAATTTTTAGTAAAATCAGTTGTAAAAGAACCAGATATGGTTCGTGTAAAAGCTTTTGAGGATGAAGAAGACAAAATTGTAATTGAAGTATTAGTAAGTAATGAAGACATGGGTCGTGTAATTGGAAGAAAAGGCGTTATTGCAAACGCCATTCGTACAATTGTACAAGCTTCTAGTTATATTCATGAAAATAAATTAGTAACAATTAATATTGATTCATTTTAAAGTAAGTTAGGATAGTCCTAACTTCTTTTTGCAAAAAAGTGTCTATTTATCTGTAAATGTCATACATTTTATTATGTATATCAACTACTGGATATGGTAAAATAAAAGTAGAGAGGGAGTGTCATATGAAAAAGAAGAATGTAAAGAAAAAAACGAAAAAAAAGAAAATAAAAATTGAAAATGAGCGATCTATGAAATTTGCTTTGATTGTAATTTTAATTATTGCTGGTATTTATATGATTAGTCCAGAAAAGCAAAAAGAAGAAATTAAAGAAGTCATTCCATCAGTTCATGAAACAGAAAATATTGCGATTACAGAAGATATTAAAAATGAATATGAATCTTGGTTAAAAGAAATTCACTATGGCTTAGGAGCAATTAGCACTGGAACTTTACGTGATGTATCTGATACCAATAAATTGAAATTTTTAATTATCCAATTAAAAAATACAACTCCCGATAAAACATTTTTGTTAAAAGAGGGAAGTGAAGTGACATGTATTTCTAAAGATACAGCGAATACATTACTTCCTACTTATTTTGCTACAGCATTTTCAGATGTAACGATTCCTACTTATCAAGAAGGGGAAACTTATACTACTCCTTTTCAAACAGATGCAGGATATTGTTATCAAATTACTGCGGATGATTTAAATATTACACTTCCAACTACTTTAAAAAGTATGAAATTAGATAAAGAAACTAATATTTATACGTTAACATTTATTTCTGATAATTCTAATGCAATACTTACAATTATGTTAAAAATGATTAATCAGCAAAAACTAATTCAAGAAATATCATTCTTATAAAACGGGTTTTCCCGTTTTTTTTGACTTGAAAATGAATACTTCATGATATAATAAAAAAGGTGATAATATGACAAAATTTTTTATAGCAACCCCTCAAGAAAAATATGAAATATTAAAAAAATATGAATCTAGTAAAGAGTTAGAAGATTTTAAATTTATTTCTCTTACAGAATTGGTAGAGATGTATTATGGAACTTATCAAAATACTTATTTATTAGAAATGCAAAAATTAGGTTTTTTACCAAGTGTAGCCAATGATTTAAAACTAGTTCTTTGGAAAGTAACTAATCACGAAAGCAAGAAAATAAAAAAACTATACGAATTAAAACAATATTTGTTACAACATCACATTATGCTTCCTGCTACTTATCAAAAAGAATATTTAAAAAAACATGAAGTTTGTATTTGTGGTGAAATGCAATATCAAATTCCTAAATATATGTTAAATGATATGGAAAAGGATCAGATAAAAATAACATATAGGGAATCTGATTCTTTTGATACTAAGATTTCTTATATGGAGTTTTCTGATATTAGAGATGAAATAAGTACAATTGGAATTGAAATATTAAAAGCATATCAGAGTGGTGTTTCTTTAGATCAAATTCATTTATTAAATGTTTCTTCTGATTATCAAGGATTTTGTGTTCATATTTTGGAATTATTGCAAATTCCTTATTCCATTCAAAAAACAAGTTCGATTTATTCTATGACAATGATTCAAATGTTTTTAAATGAGATTCAAAATATAAATGGCTCTATTCAATTGTTAGAAGAAAAAATACAAAATATGATTCCTCAAAATGATTACGAAAGAGATGCTTTAGAAAAACTTGCACATATTTATTCAAAATATCGCAAAAGTGATACTACAGTAAAAGAATTCATTGAAGTATTGGAATATGAATTAAAAAATACTTATACAAAATCAGTTATGGAGAGAAATGCGATTACAGTAGATTCAGGTTTAAAAAAATATGGAGAAGAAGATTTATATTTTGTCTTAAATTTTAACCAAGAAACAATGCCACCTATTTTTTTAGATTTAGATTATTTGAATGATGCTGAGAAAAAGCAGTTAGAAATTACTACAACTGCCCAAAAAAATGAGTCTAAAAAAAGAGAAATTTTATGGTTACTTACTCATATGAAATATGTAACTTGTAGTTATTCTAGTGGTAGTCCTTTTACTAATTTTTCAAAATCACCACTTTTAAAAGAATTGAAAACTTTTAGAACGATTGAAAATGTAATACCAGATGACAAAGAAACAAATCAATTTTATAATCGTTATCTTTTAGCAACTAGTTTAGATACTTATTATAAATATCGCGAAAAAACAAAAGAATTTAATCAGTTATTGGGAACTACTTTTATTGAAGATTATAAAACTTATCAAAATCAATATCAAACAATTAATGAAATGGCTTTAAAAGATTATTTGAATGGGGAAATGGTTTTGTCTTATTCTTCAATGGATACTTATTTTCATTGTCCATTTCGCTTTTATTTAAGGCATATTTTAAAAGTTCCAGAAACGCAAAGTGGTAGCGCTACAATG
The DNA here is from genome assembly GCA_945872435.1 of uncultured Mycoplasmatota bacterium. Classification (GTDB taxonomy): domain Bacteria; phylum Bacillota_I; class Bacilli_A; order RF39; family UBA660; genus UMGS2016. The sequence goes on along the minus strand of CAMBYP010000032.1, from coordinate 7,489 downwards.
ATTGGAACATTTTTCCATGAAGTGTTATCAATGTTATATCAAACAGATTCTAAAGAGGAATGTATTTCGAAAGCTTTAGAAAAATTTAGTGAAGAAAGTGATGTTAAGGACTCCTTTTATTTGCAAAAATATAAAAAAGAACTTATAGAAATTTGTTCTTATTTAAAAGAGGAACTAGATCGTACTGAATTTCAACCTACATATTTTGAAAGAAAATTTGAATTAGATTTTGATGAAGCAATCCATATTAAATTTATGGGAGTCATTGATAAAATTTTAACTTTCACAGATGGAAATCAAACTTATGCAATTGTGATTGATTATAAAACTGGAAAAACACAATTAAATTTAAATAAAGTTATTTATGGATTAGATATGCAATTATTAGTTTATTTGTATTTTTTAAAACATCACCCTGAATTTCAATATGTTAAAGTTGCTGGTTTTTACTTACAACATATTTTACCAGATGTGATGAATTATCAGGAAAAGAAAACATATGCGTTACAAAGAAAAGAATTTTATAAATTAGATGGTTATACGAATGATTCTATTTCTTTGGTTTCCCATATTGATCATGATTATATGAGTGGAGGAATGATTAGAGGATTACGAGTTACAAAAGATAATACTTTTTATAGTACTGCAAAAGTGATTGATGAAAATACTATAAATCGATTATTAGAAATTGTAGAAGAAAATATTAATGATGTAGTTCAAATGATTCAAAAAGCGGATTTTAAAATACAGCCTATTCGTTTAGGTAATGAAAAAACAGAAGAGATAACAGGCTGTAAGTATTGTCAATATTATGATATTTGTTTTAAAAAGATAACAGATATTAAAACGGTAAAAGAATATAAAAAATTGGAATTTTTAGGTGGTGATGAAAAATGAAACAAAAACCATTGAACAGTACTTGGACTGATGAACAATGGGAAGCAATCGCAACTAGAAATACTTCTATTTTAGTAAGTGCTGGTGCTGGTAGTGGGAAAACAGCAGTATTAACAGAACGTATTCTAGAAATTTTAAAAGAAGGGCATTCTATTTTAGATTTAATTGTATTGACCTTTACAAATGCAGCAGCAAAAGAAATGAAAGATCGAGTTAAGAAAAAATTAGAAGATGCAATAAAAGAGGGATATACAAGTTTAGAACCTGAATTACAAAAAATTGATCTTGCTAATATTTGTACATTTGATAGTTTTAGTTTAAATTTAGTAAAGAAGTATCATTATTTATTACATATTGAAAAAGATGTAAAAATAGGGGATAGTATTTGTATAGAAGCACTAAAAAAAGAAAGTATTGAAGAAACATTTCATGAATTTTATGAAAAGAAAGATAAAAAATTTTTTACACTACTAGATACTTTTACTGTGAAAGATGATACCAAAATAAAAGATATTGTATTATCGCTTGCAGATTCACTTACTAGTCGTATTCATATCGAAAAAGAATTAGAGGATTGCTATAAAAAAATAAATGAAAAAGAAATAGAAAAGCAATTGGATATTTATGTTGATGAAATCAAAAAACAAGTGCAGGATGCTTTTTTACATATCAATGTATTATTAAAAGATGCTCCTGCCGAAATGATTCCAATATTAGAATCTTTAAAAGAAATGTTACAAGGAAATTGTGATAATTATGAAAGTATTGCTTCTATTTTTTATAAATTACAGTTTCCGAGACTTCCAAATACTAAAAAATTAGATGAAGATATTCAAGTTAAAGTAAAAGAAATACATGCTGATGTAAAAAAAGAATTTCAAGAAATTTCAAATCAGTGTATTTATCTTACTAGACAAGAATATATTGATGAAGTTCTAAAGACAAAAGATACGGTATTTATTCTAAAAGAATTATTAAAAAGTTACTTTTTAAAACTGCAAAGTAAGAAGCAAAAAGAAAATATTTATGAATTTCATGATATTGGTAGATTTGCAATTCAAATATTAGAAGAAAATGCTGATATTAGAAAAGAATATCAAGATCGTATTTATGAAATTATGATTGATGAATATCAGGATACAAATGATATTGGAACTTATTTTGTTTCTATGATACAAAATAATAATGTTTATACAGTAGGAGATGTAAAACAATCTATATATCGTTTTAGAAATGCAAATCCTAATATTTTTATGGATAAGTTTACTCACTATAAAGAAAATGATGGAGGTAAGCTAATTACACTTTCAAAGAACTTCCGTTCTAGAAAAGAAGTTGTAGATGCCATTAATTTTATTTTTCAAGCTGTTATGGATGAAAAAGTAGGGGGGGTTCATTATTTAAATCAAGAAGAGATGATATTTGGGAATCAAGAATATGAAGAAATAAAAGATAAAGATACGAATTATGATTTAGAAGTATTAGATTATAATTACCGAGATAGTGCTTATGATAAAGTATATAAAAAAGATGAGATAGAAGCTTTTTTGATTGCTCAAGATATTAAAATGCGAATTGCAAGAAAAGAAATGATAAAAGCAGGTAAAACTTTAAGACCAGTTACGTATTCTGATTTTGCTATTTTACAAGATAGAAAATCATCTTTTGATTTATATAAAACCATTTTTACTTATTTAGAAATTCCAATCACAATTCATAAAGAAGAGACATTTTATGCATCAGAAGTTATTTATACAGTAAAAAGTATTATTCAATTGATTTGTTGTATAGTAAATCATAAAGAAACTACAAAAGAAGTCATTCACCCATTTTTAACTCTTTCTCGTTCATTTTTAGGAGGAGTGAGTGATGATCTTATTTTCCAACTATTAAAGCGTTCTAAGCAAATGAAAATGAGCATTTTTAGATGTATGGAAGAAGATACAGATTTTGTTGTTTTATACGAAAAACTAAATGTCTTAGCTGAGTATGCTAAAACTCATACTATTTCATCTTTATTAAGAGAAGTTTATCATGTATTTCATATATATGATGCAGTGATTCAATTAGGTGATGTGAAAGTAAATAGTGATAAATTAGTCTTTTTATTAAATCTTTCGGAAACATTGGAAACAAGTGGTTATGATTTAAATGAATTTGTTCGTTATTTTGAACAGTTACAAGATAGTAAATTAGATGTTAGTTTTGATGTAAAGAAAGATACTGATGTAGATGCTGTAACTTTAATGACTATTCATAAATCAAAAGGACTAGAATTCCCAATTTGTTATTTTTCTGGATTAACGAAAGAGTTTTCTAAAAAAGATTATAAAGAACGTTTTTTATATCAGAAAGATATGGGAATGATTACACCATATTTTGCTGAAGGAGTACGTGAAACCTTTTATAAGAAATTATTTATAAGAACAAATAAATTAGAAGATATTTCTGAAAGAATCCGTGTTTTTTATGTAGCTTTAACAAGAGCAAAAGAAAAAATGATTTTAGTGGCACCACTTTCTGATGCTCCTAAAAATAAGCCATTTGTAAATGTAGTTTTAGAATCTATTCGTAAAAATTATAATAGTTTATATGATATTTTAAAATCAATAAAAGAATTATTTACGGTTTATACAACAAAGATTGATTTAGATACCATTCATTTAACTCACGATTATGAACAGAAAAAATTAGAAAAACTGGATTTAAAAGTGACAAATATGGAATCTCATACGATTTCTATCAATGAAAAAAAGAAAATTTTAAAACATAATACTTATTCACATCATCCAACTAAAATTTCTTTTGAAGATATGGATAAAATGGAATTTGGAACAAAAATGCATGCATATTTAGAAATGATAGATTTTTTAAATCCTGTAGAGAGCTTTCAATTATTAAATTTATCTTCGTTTGAAGAAAAGAAAATAAAAGCATTTTTGAATGTTGAATTTATGAAAAATATTCAGGATTATAAAATTTTTCATGAATATGAATTTATTTCTACAACTTCTTCAGAAGAAAGTAACGGAATTATTGATTTATTATTAGTGGGGGAAAATGATATTATCATTGTTGATTATAAATTAAAGGAAATTGAAAAACCAGAATACCAAACTCAAGTAAGAGGGTATATGAAATATATGCATAATAAATTGAATTTACCAGTCAGAGGATATCTTTATTCAATTATAGATGAAACTTATATTCCTGTAGAACAGTAAAACACTGTTCTTTTTTTTCATTAGACAAATTATGTTTTTTTTGTTATAATGGTTAAGTCTTAAAAACAAATCAAAAAAAAGAAAGGAGAGATTATTTTGAGCAAAATAAAAATATTTAGTCTTGGTGGATTAAATGAAAATGGGAAAAATATGTATATTGTTGAAGTCGACCAAGATATTTTAGTATTAGATGCCGGGTTAAAAAATGCTGATGATAATTTGTTAGGTGTAGATTATATTTTACCAAATTATGATTATTTAAAAGAAAATGAAAAAAGAGTGAAAGGAATCTTTATTACACATGGACATGATGAACAATTAGGAGCAATTCCAGATATTTTAAGAGATTTACCAAATTTAAAAATTTACGGGACAAAATTTACTTTAGAAATATTAAAAGAAGAGTTAGAATCTTCTGAAATAAAGAATGCGAAATTGGTAGAAATTAAACCACATCGTAAAATTAATTTTGGAAAAACAAGCGTTTTTCCAATCAGTTTAAGTCATTCTGTACCAGATTGTGTTGGTTATGTTTTAAATACAGATCAAGGAGCAATTGTTTATACAGGAAACTTCATGTTTGATCCTAGTATGATAGGAAATTATCAAACAGATATTGGAAAACTTGCATATATTGGAAAACAAGGCGTACTTTGTCTAATGAGTGAATCATTATATGCTCCAAGAAAAGGTTTTACATCTCCACAACACCGTATTCAATCTTTAATTAACGAAACATTAAATAAATATGATGGACGTATTATTTTCCATGTTTCTAGTACACAATTGTATCGTATTCAAGAATTATTTTATTCTATTATGGATACAGACCGCAATATTGTAATTATGGGAAAACGATTAGAAAAATTAATTCATACTGCAATTGATCAAAATTATATTTCATTTGATCAATCACGTATTCAAAATTTACGCCATTTAAATGATGATCATATTATTATCTTAGTGTCTGATGAAAGAGAAAAACCATTTTCTAATATTAAACGTATTTTAAGAGGTTACGATAAATTTATAAAATTAACTGAAAAAGATACAGTAATGTTTGCTTCCCCAGTATATGAGGGAATGGAGAGAACTGCTGCAAAAATATTTGATGATATTTCAAAAATTGGAGCAAATTTCGTAGAAGTTTCAGGAAAGAAATATTTAGATCAACATGCATCAAGTGAAGATTTAATGATGATGATTGCATTAATGCAACCAAAATATTATTTTCCAGTGATTGGTGAATATCGTCACCAAGTAGAAAATGCAAAAGTAGCATTAAAAGTTGGAATGAAAGAAGAAAATATTTTATTAAGGTTAAATGGTCAAATTGCTACATTTATTGATGGTACATTAATCGATAAAAATGAATCTGTTAAAGTAGATGATATTTTAGTAGATGGAAAAACAATCGGTGATGTGGGAGAGCTTGTTTTAAAAGATCGTGAACTTTTAAGTGATAACGGAATTGTGATTGTAAGTGCAACTTTAGATAAAACTACAAAAAAAGTTTTAGCAGGTCCTGAAATTTTAACCCGCGGATTTGTTTATGTAAAAGATAGTATTGATTTAATTAAAGAAGCTGAAAGAATTTCTTTAGAAGTAATCAATGAGAATACGAAACCAAATTATATAGAATTTAATAAAATTAAATCTGGTATTCGTGATAAATTAGGAAAATATTTATATCAAGAAACTGAATGTAAGCCTATGATTTTAATTGTAGTACAGGAAGTTTAAAGCTACTTTTGTAGCTTTTTTTGACAGAATCTTTTCTAAGAAATCATATTATGTTATAATACTCAAGGAGTTGGTGATAAAATGAAACTACCAAATTTATTGGAAGCAAAAAAACGTACAAATGAAAAAGTAAAAGTAAAAACAGATGAATATATTTTAACTCATGAATTAAAACATTTGGGTGAGGGACTTTTTTACTATGTAAAGACATATGGGTGTCAAATGAATGAACATGATAGTGAAAATATAAAGGCTATTTTAGAAGATATGGGTTATCGTGAAGCAAGCAGTATGGAAACAGCAGATCTTGTTTTATTAAACACTTGTGCTATTCGTGAAAATGCTCATAATAAAGTGTTTGGGATGGTAGGTCGTTTAAAACATTTAAAAGAATCAAATCCTAATTTAACGATTGGTGTTTGTGGATGTATGGCTCAAGAAGAACATGTGGTAGAAGAAATTATGAAAAAATATAAATGTGTTGATTTAGTTTTTGGAACACATAATATCTATCGTTTACCACAATTATTAAAGAAAGTGTTAGATCAAAAAGGACAAGAGATTGAAGTTTATAGTATGGAAGGGGATGTGATTGAAAACATTCCAACCAAAAGAGACAATCCTTATAAAGCATGGGTAAATATTCAATATGGTTGTGATAAGTTTTGTACATATTGTATTGTTCCATATACGAGAGGAAAACAAAGAAGTAGAGAAAAGGAATATATTTTAAAAGAAGTAAAAGAACTTGTTGAACAGGGATATTTAGAAGTTACTTTATTAGGACAAAATGTAAACGCATATGGAAAAGATTTATATGAAGATTATACCATGGCAAATTTATTAGAAGATGCTTCAAAAACCGGAGTAAAACGTTTAAGATTTGTAACAAGTCATCCATGGGATTTTACTGATGAGATGATTGATGTAATTGCAAAATATGATAATATTATGCCATATATTCATTTACCATTACAAAGTGGGAGTGATCGTATTTTAAAATTGATGGGACGTCGTTATACAAAAGAATCATATTTAGAACTATTCCATAAGTTAAAAGATAAAATTCCAAATTGTTCAATTACCACTGATATTATTGTTGGGTTTCCAGGTGAGACAGAAGAAGATTTTGCAGATACGATTGATGTTGTAAATACGTGCAAATATGATTCTGCTTATACATTTATTTTCTCTCCACGTATAGGAACACCTGCCGCTAAAATGAAAGATAAAATTTCTCTAGAAGAAAAAGAACAAAGATTATATCGTTTGAATGAACTTGTTAATCAATATTCAAAAGAAGCAAATGAAAAATATTTAGGTAAAGTTGTACCAGTTTTAGTAGAAGGTATGAGTGGAAATAATAAAGATATGGTTATGGGATATACTGATACTCAAAAATTAGTAAATGTAAAAGCTAATAAAGATACAATAGGTAAAATTGTTCCTGTTAAAATTACTGAAGTGAGAACATGGAGTTTAAACGGTGAAATTGTAGAGTAATCTACAATTTTTATATACAAAAATTTATAGTCAAAGATACTTGACGACATATTCCTGGTATGTTAAAATGAAAAAGAATAGAAGGAGTATAGATATGAATAAAAGTAAGGGATTTACATTAA
>CAMBYP010000031.1 GCA_945872435.1 uncultured Mycoplasmatota bacterium | reverse complement strand
TATAGTAGTATGTGTATAATCCACTCTCTTTATCATTACTGTTCACTGTAATTGTCATCGTATCATCATTCGGTGTTAATGTAATATCAGTTAAAGTTGGTTCTGTTCCGTCAATCATATATGCATTACTACATTTTGTATTTTCATTTCCTTTTCTATCTGTTGCTTTGATACATACTTTCTGTCCTTTGCTGTTACTACTAAACTGTACATGTCCTACTCCTTCAGTAAGTTCTAGTTCTTCTGTTGGAATACAATTTGTTTCAGTAGTTGAACAGTATAATGCTTCTTTAACTTGATCATTATCTGTTATTTTTGAATCAATTGTTAATCCTTGATACCAATTATTCTCTCCAGTTTGATGATCTCCTAAAGATAATTGGATATTTGGTTTTGTTTTATCATCTGTTTTCACAGTTTTACTTGAAAAGACTACTTCTCCACTTACATCTTCTGCTTTTACATAAATTGTATATTCTGTATTTGGTTTTAAATCATAGAATGTATAATTTTTATCTGTTTTCTCATACCATTTATCATTGTCTAGTGAGAAATAATATTTAATTGCGTTTGTCGCATTTATGGTTGTAGCCAGACTCGTTTCTTCAGCTTGGATATCAATTCCTTGAATTCCTAAATCACCCATTTCTGGTAAGTCTGCTCCAGCAAAGTTAGATTCACTTCCCTCTTGTAGATAATCAAGATTCATTGATAAATCTATATTGGTAATATCTGGTGTAGATGTGATGTTCTCATTATAACGAATTGTTAAAGTAAATGTTTTTTCTTCATCTACATTTAAAGCTTCACCTGATTGAATTCCTTCTACTGAAAACAAGAATACTTCTTGATCTTTCATCTTAATCTTAATAGAATCTAATACGGCATTCAATGTTCCTTGATTGGCCACTGTGATATCATAACTAATATAATCTCCTGGTAATTCAAATTTGGCATTGATGGTCGCACTTGTTCCACTGTGATTTGGTTCTGTTACATTACTAGCTGTAGCAGACTTTTCTTTGGTTACAATATCAGTAATTAAAATATTCCAATCACTGGTAATCGTTCCTGTTCCTTTAATATCTAGATCTTGTGATAGAAGTGCGTATCCTAGTCCTAACATTAAGAATACACAGATTACTACTAATCCTATTAATAAATATTGTTTCTTTTTCTTCCTTCTTCTCATCTCCATTCCTCTCCCTTTCTAGTTGTTATAAAATCGATAGGAGAATCTAAGAAATGGCCACGAGAAAAAGTTGTTTCCACTACGAAAACAACTTTTTTAAGTTTAAAATATTCAATAAAATGCTTATTTATAAGGGTTAAAGTACTAAATACCCCCCCCCATGGTAACACTTTGCGAACTGTCATATTTCGTCACTCCTAGCTTCTATATTACCTTCATTATAACAGAAAAATCTGCGAAAAGCAATACAATTGTTTGTGGAGTGTCAACGTACTTTTTGTATCAAAAAAAGAACCAATAAAGGCTCATTATTTGTTATTATCAATAAATTGTTGTAAAGATTCTTTTGGTTGGAAACCACCTGTTTTTGCAATTTCTTTTCCATCTTTGAATAAAATAAGAGTTGGTACACTCATAATTCCAAATTGACGTGCTAAATTCATAGATTCATCAATATCAACTTTTACAATATCAATACTATCACGATCATTTGCCATATCTTCTAAGACTGGTCCCAACATTCTACATGGTCCACACCATGTTGCAAAAAAGTCAACAAGTACAAGTCCTTTACCTGTCATTTCTTGAAAATTACTTTCATTCGCATGTTTTAACATTTTTATTTACTCCCTTCATATTGATTTAAAATACTTTCAACACCAGTTATTTTTAATTTACCACTGTCAATTAATCCTTTAAGAGAATCATAACTTACAATATGATATTTCAAAAATAAGTCTAATGTTTCTTTATTTAATTCATTCTTATCTGTTGTATCTTTATATTTTTCTTTTAAATCAGCAAATTCATTTACTACATTTAAGCTTTTACTAACAGCATTTGATAGCATTGGTGTATGATTTAACATTTGATTTTTAATTCCTGATTCATGAAATTCTGGAATTTGAAAAATAGGAAGTGATAAACAATATAGTCCAATAAATACCATAATATATCCTTCAATAAATCCTACTACCATTCCTAATAATTTAGAAGGAATTCCTAAAATTACTGTAAATTTTAAAATTGTTTCAACAATTCCTGTTATCCTTACTACAAAATGATAAACAGCCATTAAAATAAAATATACAAGTAAGAAAGAAATTACTTCATACATTAATATATTTAATACCGTAACACCTGCTAAATCACCACTAAATGTTAAAAACGGTACAAATTGATATAAAATTCCTGACACAAAATCCTTTAAAAAATATGCTAAGATTACAACAATAAAAAATCCAACAAATGAAATTGTTTGTCTAATGACACCATTTTTAAAACCAATGACGGCTCCCATCATCAATAACAGTATAATAATGATATCTATAATATTCACTCTATCACCTCTCTATTATTATATTACAAAGTGAGAAAAAATAAAAGTTTGTTTTCCAATAATTTTATGTTAAAATGAAATTGGTGATGTTATGACAATTACTTTGAAAATTAGTGATAATACAAAAGAAAAAATGATAGAATATTTTAAGGACAAAAAAAGACCTAAAACACCTCCTTATGCTGTATTTCAAGCAGATGAAGCAGATACTGTTGTTACACTTTACGAATCAGGAAAAGTTGTTTTTCAAGGAATTAGCGCTGATATCGATGCAGCCTTATGGAAGCAAATGGAACAAAATTTAAATCCATTAAAAAAAGTTCAAGAAACAAATAGTGAAGATAAAAAAGATAAAAAGAAAAAAGATGAATTTGAAGATTCAAAACAAATTTCTAAATTATATTATTCTAGAACAATTGGTAGCGATGAAGTTGGAACTGGTGACTATTTTGGTCCTATTGTTGTAACTGCTAGTTATGTAGAAAAAGAAGACATTCCTTTTTTAGAAGAACTAGGTGTAAAAGATAGTAAAAAAATGAGTGATGAAAAAATATTAGAAATCGTTCCTAAAATTATCCAAAAAATTTCTTATACAACTGTAATTTTAAATAATAAAGAATATAATGAAAAATATAAACAAGATATTAATATGAATAAAATGAAAGCCATTTTACATAACCGTGTTTTATATGGACAATTAGTCAAAGCAAAAAAAGAAGAAAAAGAAGTAGATGCTGTCATTGTTGATCAATTTGCTAACCCTTACGTATATTACAATTACTTAAAAGATTTAGATCATGTAGTTAGAAAAATTACTTTTTTTACCAAAGCAGAAGATAAATTTTTAAGTGTTGCTTGTTCTTCTTTAATTAGTCGTTATATTTTCTTAAAAGAATTTAAAAAACTAGAAGAAAAATTAGATATGCCTCTTGTAAAAGGAGCTTCTAATCTTGTTGATGAAACTGCACTTAAAATTGTAGAAAAATACGGTTTTGAAAAACTATATGAAGTTGCGAAAATGAATTTTAAAAACACTGAAAAAATAAAAGAACTTATGAAAAAATAATTTCTGATTCTAGAAATTATTTTTACTTGCAATAAAAAAGATTTTGTGTATAATAGTCATACAGAAAAAGGGGATGATATGAAAATGAAACGTTTCAAAATTTTTTCTAAACTCTTGTTAACTGGAAATCTCATTTTAACTGGTTGTAGCTATGAGAAAGAAAGTGATTGGTATCAAGAATATACTAGTGATACCATTGAAACAAAAGATATCCAAATCATCCATGAAAATCCTTTTCATCCAAATCAATCCATAGAAGAACAAACTACTTACTTACAACAACTCATTATGAATAATCCAACCATGACAGAATTACAAAAATATTGGGCTCTAGCCTATCAACCTTTATTATTAAAATTATTAACAAAAGATTCAGAATTAATTTATCAAGCATTAAATCAATTACAAATAGACACTGTTCAATTTTATAATTCTAATTTAAATGGAATATATTATGATCATTTATTACTAATTAGTGATGATTTATTAAGTAGCAATGATTTAGAATCATGTACCTTTCAACATGAATTTGCTCATGCGATTACAAGTCGTATTCATGATGGTAGCAAGACCCTCTACTCTTTTGAAGAAGCAATTGCATCTATTTTAGCGGATGAATTTAGTGTTGGAACTTATAATACTTCTTATCGTGATTTAGCTGTTATGGTGAGAATGCTAATTGAAATTGTTGGTGTAGAACCATTTTATGATATGATGATAAACGGTAATATAGACTCATTAAAAGAAGCAATCAAAAATATTGATTCTAATTTTCACATCGACGATATTCTTTATCCCATGGATGTTATCTATGAAGAAAATACTTTTTCAGACGAACCAAATCCTATTCTTATCAATTCTTATATTCCTAATATCATACAATTATATGAAACAAAATATCAAACATCCTATATAGAAAACCAAGCTATGAATTATTATATTCAATTTTTAAGTAGACAAACAATTGATTTAGATTCTCGTTACTATGCATATTTAGATAATTGTTACTTTAATTCAGAAGGATATCGTATGCTTGTTTTTTATGATAAAAATTGTAATTATTTTTCATCTATGGAATTAGATAATCAAAATTCATTCCAAAAGAAAAAGTGATATTTAATCACCTAACATAAATCTAAATTTTCTCACTTTACAAATACAGTCGATTTTATTAAAAGTATTGACTATATAATTGTTTTATGATATCATTTATATCGATTGGTACTCAGGAAACTTTCGAAGCCCTGAGTCGTTTTTTATTAAAGGAAGTGAATTATGAAAGAATATAAGAATCCTTCTGAACTATTAGATTATATAATATCAAAAGGTATATTGGTTAATAATAAAGAAGATGCATTAAATAAAATGAAAACTTATTCTTATTATTCAATCATAAATACATATAAAGATGTTTTCAAAAATAAAAATCATGAATATAAAAAGAATGTTTCTTTTGATGAAATATATGCTTTATTTGAATTTGATAAAAATTTAAGAAGTATCTTCTTAAAATATTCATTAGAAATTGAAATGATATTAAAATCATTGTTAGCAGAAACGATATCTTCCAAATATGGAATAAAAGATTATTTAATTAAAGAAAATTTTGATGATAAAGTTGAAGAAGCAATCATTATTGAATCCATTAATGTTATTGAAAAAGAAATAAAAAAACAAATTGGGAAGCATGAAGCGGTTACACATTACATGAATGAATATGAATTTGTTCCACCGTTTGTGCTAACTAAAATTTTAACATTTGGAGAATTAAGTAGGTTATATGTTATGTTAAAACAGCCAGATAGACAACGTATTAGTAAAAACTTTAGACTATCAGATAAAGTACTAAAACAAATCATAGTAAATATTACTATGATTAGAAATATTTGTGCACATAATGATAGACTATTTTCATTTCATAGTAAATTTAGAATATCATTTAAATATATTCAAAAAAATTATAATGAAAAATCAGTTAATATTTATATGATTATGAAATGTATGGAAAGTTTATTACCGCAAGATAAGAAAAATGAATTTGTTAAATTAATTAATAACGAAATAAAAACCTTAGATTATAAACTGAAATCAATCAAGATAGACAATATTTTAAATATAATGGGTTTTTACAAGAATAATTAAATTATAAATGTTATATACTAATACTGATTAGTACTTATGAAACTTTCGAAGCCATAGGTCGTCAAATCTCTATGATAGTTCATAGAGATTTTTATTTTACAATATGGTTTTCATGTATTACTATCATTCATTTAATAGAGAGTCCATATCCTGATACTATTCAATTTCTAATTCATATTTTCCCCATATACCATATCTTTTACACAAAAAATGATGCCTTAACAAGCATCATTTTTTTGTTTTTCTTCTACTAGTTTTTCATAAGCTTCACGGATATGATAAATATTTTTAGGACTCATAAAAATAACAACTGCATTATCATATTTTAATAATTCCTCAACATTTTCCATTCCGATATGTTTTCCATGTTCTAATTCTTTTATAATTAAATCACTCGTAATTCCAGGATAATCATCTGGATTATCACGATCGTTTTTAATATCCATTACATATGCATAATCCGCTTGATTTAATGCTTTTACATAATCATCATGAAATTCTTTTACTCTGGCATAAGTATATGGTTCAAAAACAGCAATGATTGTTTTATCAGGATATTTTTGTTTTGCTGCTTTAATCGTTGCTCTTACTTCATTTGGGTGATGTGCATAATCATCAATTGTTACAATATTTCCAATTGTTTTTTGTTGAAATCTTCTTTTTGCACCCATGAATGTTTTCAAATTTTTAGATACTTCTTTCGCATCAATACGTTCATAAGAACAAATTGCAATAACTGCTAAAGCATCTAATAGCATATGTTTTCCATAAAATGGTAAATCAAATGCCCCATAATAATTTCCTTCTACAAATACATCAAAACTTGTTCCAGTTTCTTTATATTCAACATTTTTAGCTACAATATCATTATCTTCATCTAAACCATAATAGAAGATTGGTGGATTCACTTCTAGAGAATGTGTATATGGATCATCACCACAAGCAATTACCATCTTTTCCGCTTTATTTGCATATTCTTGATATGCTTCAATTACATCATCAATATCTTTAAAATAATCAACATGATCTAAATCGATATTTGTAATCACTGCATAAGTTGGTGTATATGCTAAAAAATGTCTTTTATATTCGCATGCTTCTAAAACAAAATATTTATTTTCCTTAGAAGCATATCCACTACCATCCCCTATTAAATAATTACATCCACAAATAGGTGTTAATGTGTGTGCTAACATAGAAGAAGTCGTAGTTTTACCATGGCATCCAGCCACAGTAATTGTTTGAAACATTCTTGTTAACTTTCCAACCATTTCTTCATAAGCATACATTTTTACATCTAACTCAATTGCACGTTTTACTTCTTCATTATTTTCTTCATTAAAACTATTCCCACGAATCACAATATCATTTTCTTTGATATTATTTTTATCAAATGGAAGAGCATAAATACCAGCTTTATTTAAAGCATCATCGGTAAAACAATGCTCAGTAATATCACTACCCTTCACTTCATAACCCAAATTTTTCATGATTTGAGCAAGTGAGGCCATTCCTGTCCCTTTTATTCCAATAAAATGATACATATGATAACCTTCTTTCTAGTTTATTATAATATATTTACGTCATTTATGCTAGTAAATTTATGATAAATGGTCCTAAAATCATAAGTAAAATCAATGGTACAACAAATACTACAGAAATAATGCTGACTTTATTTGGTATTTTATTAATCGCACCCCTTATTTCTAATATTTGCTTATCTCTTAAAAAATCAATTTGATGATACATAGTTTCTAATATACTATTTCCAAATACACTAGTTTGCGTCATATTCAAAATAATATTATTAATTGTCTCACTAGGAATTCTTCTTTTCATATCTTCTAAAGATTCAATCAAAGACTTTCCAAATTTCATTTCATATAAAGCTTGTTTAAATTCTTGTGACAATTCCGTATCAACATTTTCTACTGTAACTTCTAAAGAATGCTCTAAATCTCTACCAGATTCTAAAGTCAATGTTAGAATTTCGAAGAAATATAATGCATCATGATCTAATTGTTTAATACGTTTTTTTAATGGAGATTCAATATATATATAAGTAAATAAATAATAATATAAAATTGTAAATACAGGTGATAATAAATATCCATATTTAAAAAAGTAAAGAATAAATAAGAAAACAACAATACTAGAAATCAGTCTAATATTTAAAAAAGTATAAGTATCCATCCTAGCAAAACTACCAAGCATATTCATTTTTTCTTCTACTTTTTTAATATCTTTATCACGATATATCTTAGCTATCATACCAGGATTTTTAGCTTCTGTTTTCATATTATCACATCCTTACTTTCATAACTTTTCTTACAATATAAATATAGGAAATATATAATATTAACATAATTATCATTAAAACAATACCAATTGCTGATGTAAATAACGGTAAGAAATAACTTGGATTAATAATTGATACAAATACAATAAATAAAATTGGTACCACAATTAATGCATACATAATCATTCTAGATGAACCTGTTAAAGAATCCATCTCTAATTTTAATTTTTTCTTATTAAATAATGATTCTTCAATCGATGAGAATACTTTAATAATATTTCCACCTGTTTTATTTAAAATAGATAGTGAAGCTGTTAAATAAGCAACTTCTTCTAACTGAATTCGATCAGAAAATCTATGAAATACAACATCAATCGATAAGCCAAATGATAGTTCTAATTCCATCTTTTTAAATTCTTCACAAATTGGTCCTGTTAATTCTTCTTTTACTAAATGAATGGCTTGGGTAATACTTCTACCTGATTTAAAAGCATTATTCATAATAATAATTGCTTGTAATAAATCATTTTCAACTTGACTACGATATTTTTTATACTGATACATATATAATAAATCTGGCAATACAAACCCTACTAATAATGGAATCATAGCTTCATAAATAGAAATCACTTGATATTGTAAAGTTTTTGCAAACATTGCAATCAATAAAAAGAAGATTGCTATTAAAACTTTACTTGCTACAAAATGCATTCCTTTTTTATATCGACGATGAACTGTACCGGCATATTTATCATATTTTCTTGCATACTTAGAAATAACAACTGATTTTTGCAATACATTTGATACTTTTTGTACCAAGAAAAAGTAATGATCTAATAATTTATCAAAAATGGATTTAGAATCATCTACCAAAGGTTCTAATGCATATTTTGCAATTCTCTTTTCTAATTCCATCGTATGACGATATTGCATAATGATAAAAATAACAATAAAAAGAACTGATATAATTCCAATTTGAGTAAGTTGTAACTGATTACTTGTTGATTCTACTACATTAATTGTAATACTTTCTGTTGCTGTATTTCCTGCACTGTCTGTTACTGTATATGTTAATTTTTTGATTCCCAATGTATCAAAATCAATACTATCGTAATTTGTAGTAACTTTATCAATTAAATTGCCATCATAATTATCAGTAACAATAATTCCTTCTAATGGTTTTATAATACTTCCCTGTTCCATCGTAATCGAACGCTGTCCAACGTTGATACGTGGTTTTTCTTTATCTATTACATAAGTACCACTTTTTTTTACCTCTGTTAATACCCCTTTCGCATCATAAGTACGAACAGTAATTTGATATTTACCACTTTCTAATAAATAAATTGGAACATCACGATTACTAGAAACAGTAATCATTGTTCCTTCTTTTCCATCTTTAGTAACAACATATTCATACTTTGATACAACACTAGCAGGGTGAAAAATAATGGATAAATCCTGATTCACTGGTTTATCTGTTTTTTCCATGCTAAATGTTGATAAAGTAGGATTCTCATTCATATTTTCCCCCCCTTTTTTTATTTTCCAAAAATATCTTCTAAATCATCAATTCCAGCAGCTTTAATTTTTTGATATACTTTTGGAACATATTTTAATAACTTAAATTCTCCATCTACTTCGCCGTTATCTAATACCCCTGTTTGTTCAAAAGTAAAGATTTGTTTCAACTGAATTTCATCATCTTTAAAACCAACAACTTCTGAAATATCTACTACTTTTCTTTTTCCATCTGCCATACGAGAAATTTGAATTACAATATGAATTGCGTTTTCAATATACTCACGAATAGCACGAATTGGAATTTCCATTCCTGCCATTAAAATCATTGTCTCTAAACGATTTAAAGCATCGCTTGGACCATTGGCATGCATAGTAGTCATACTACCAGTATGTCCAGTGTTCATAGCTTGTAACATGTCAAAAGATTCTTTACCACGAACTTCACCAACAATAATACGATCTGGTCTCATACGAAGAGAGTTAATTACTAAATCACGAATTGTAATTTCTCCACTCCCTTCATAATTAACAAGCCTTGTTTCCAAATTAATAACATGTTCTTGATGTAGACGAAGTTCTGCTGCATCTTCTATCGTAATAATACGTTCATTTGGATTAATAAAACTAGATAATACATTTAATAAAGATGTTTTACCACTACCAGTTCCTCCACAAATAATAATATTTAATTTAGCTTTGACACAAGCTTCTAGAAATCTAGCCATATAAGGAGTTAACGTACCTGTTCTCAAAAAATCTTCAATACTTTCCAAATCAGGTTTAAATTTACGAATTGTCATTACTGGTCCTTTTAGTGATAATGGTGGAATAACAGCATTCAAACGAGAACCATCTTTTAATCTTGCATCAACCATAGGATTTGCTGTATCAATCGTACGCCCTAATGGTTGAATCATACGCTGAATTGTACGAATAATATGATCATCATTAATGAAACTAACTGAATCATCACGAACAACATGACCATCAATTTCAATATAAATTTCATTCGTTCCATTGACCATAATTTCAGTAATGTCTTTATCTTCTAATAATTCAGTAATAGGTCCATAACCATTTAATTCATTATCAATTAAGTTATAAATATGATTTCTTTCAACATTCGTTAAATCATATCCCTCTAAAGATTTATCAATCTCTTGTTTTACAAACTCATCCATTGTTCCATGAGTTTCTACCTTATGATCAATTAAATTTTGAATAATTTGATTACGTAATTTTTCTAACAATTCTTTATTTTCAAATGCATCATAATCATTACCACTATATATTTTTGATTTTGTTTGTGGTTGTACATTAAAGGTATCAGTAAATTTTTTCATTTTTTAACCTTCTTTCCTAACAATGCATCCGTTAACATTTCAAACACTTTCATAGCTTTTTTATCTTTTGTTTGAATTCTTTTTGTCATTGTCATAATCTTTCCATCTAATACATATTCATCAATATCTTTTTGATAAAAACTATTAGGAATCACATAATCAATACTACTTTTCAAAATATTTTTAATGTCATATTTACTAAAACAATTTTTTTCTACATCTGATGCTTCATTTAAAACAATAAAATAATTATCTCTTTCCATATCCTTTAAAATAGACACCATGGTTTTCATATTTTTAATATCAACTGGATCATTACTTATCACATATAAGATAACATCAGAAGCATCCATTACTACTAAATTCATTTCACTTAAAATATGATTAGTATCAATTAATATCACATCATATTTCATCTTAGCACGTGATAAAATTAAATCAATGTAATTACTTCCAATCTGACTTGATTTACGTGGATCGATAGGTGCAGATATACAATCAATATATTCATGATATTTTGTTACATAATTTTCAATATAATCAAAACGGTTATTATTCATATCATCAGCAATATGAAATAAATCTTTATCCGTATCAATATTTAAAGAAAGAGCGATTCCTCCACTATATAAATCCATATCAATTACTAATGTTTTTAATTTTTTATTTGCAAGTATTCCGGCAATATTTAAAGTTGTCGTAGTTTTACCTACTCCACCTTTTACTCCCGTTACTGTAATTACTCTTGCTTGTTTTATTGCCATACTATCCCCTCTCTTTTACAATCTTCCACTTATTATTATCTAAATATGCAGTATAAATCACTTCAATATCTGGATTATCTTGAATGATAAATTGCATAAAATTTTGTTTCTTTGGTTTTTCTGCTTGAACTTTAATTTGATTTTCTTCTATATAAATATTTAATATAGAAATACCTTCTACATTTTCACGAATCAGTGCACGCATTTGTTCTTTTACATCGTTAGGGTGATGTTTCATCCCATACTTTAATCCGGTTAAAACACCATCTCTTAATTCTTTTTGTTCCAAATAAATGGTTCCTGTATCAATTACAAGTGCAAAAAGCATAACCAAAATAGGTAAAATAAGAGCAAAAGAAACTAGTGTCTGTCCTTTCTCATCTTTCATTGACATCCTCTTCTTTCGTAGGTTCTTTTTCATCAGTTGTTTCTTTTTCCATAGTAACAGGGTATAATTTTCGTGATGTTTCTATTTGATAATGTTCCCCTAATACTCTTCTTAAAATAGGTGATGCTAAATTGGCTTCTTTTTGAATAGTTAACTTCACATAGCTTTCTGTTTCTTCCGTCTTAATATTTAATTTTTGTTTTTCTTGCTCCAAAGCATTTGTATCATTTGCTAAATATAAATCACTCACATACTCTAAATTCTTTTCTAATTGATATTTTTGGAATAATAAATTACCAAAATCTACCATTGAAATGATAATCAAAAGCAATACTGGTAAAATAATTACAAATTCTACCAATGCTTGTCCCTTTCTACTCTTCACTCGTATCACCCACGTATCTTACCTTATATCAATTATATCAAAACTAATGATACTCTTCAATCAAAAATAGAATACTTGATATATTTTGACAAAAAAATCGCCAA
>CAMBYP010000030.1 GCA_945872435.1 uncultured Mycoplasmatota bacterium | reverse complement strand
ATCAAGCATTTCCTTTTTATTTTACTTCTGGATATCCGTATTCAAATCCTACTTGACCATTTTCTTTTACAATCATATTTAAAGTATTCCATTTTTTAGCTTGGTCTTTTCCCGTTAATTGAATTAATTTTATTACTTCTGATTTAATACTATTTAATGATATATCATCAATACTTTGATGACTCATTAACTTACCATCTTTTTTCCATATAGCCATTTTTAAATCCACTGTATTTGACTCTTTGATTGCTTTTAATTGAATTGTAGTCCAATCTTCTTTAATGGCATTTACCATAGCTGTTACAATTCGTTTCAATTGTTTTTTTTCTTCTAATTCTTGGTTTTTGGCATTTGTTTGTTCTGTTTCTCTACGAATTGTTTGAATATTTTCTTTTCTAATTTGTTTATTAAATGCTTTATTACTACAGAAAACAGTATTTTCCACTTTCATTTTCTGCATTTCCTCAATCAAACGTTTAAAAATGTTATCAATTAATGGTTCCTTTGTATTTGTTGTTTTAATCAGCTTAATGTCATAAGGTTTAAAAATAATTTCAATTTTATTTTCAAAACGTTTTCTACTTTGTAAATTTTTACCTTTCATACTAGAATAATCTAAATTACATACCATTAATATATTAGAAACATTTTCTAATTTTCCTTTTTGATATAACTTATACATTGTTTCATAAGAATCAACTTCTTCTCTAGCATGTTTATCATTATAATAAAAAACAAATGATAATCTTGTAAATCCTTTTTTATATTTATATTCTTGATATTCAGGTTTTAATTTTTTGTTTTGTATTTCTTCTTCTTCAAATAGTTTCATCATTTTTTGAAATTCTTCTTCTAATGCATAAGCAATATTTAAGACTGCTTCTGCAGTTACGATGGAACTAGAAAAATCTTCCTGTGTTTTTGTTACTTCGTCTAACATAGCAAACCCTCCTAATTTCTTTTCCATTATAGCATACTAACCATTATCCCGCAAACGATTATCTATGTTTGGCACTGAATTTTTATTCATTTTTCTGTATAGAATATCATAATTTTGTGATAATTACAATCCTTTTTCAAAGAAAAAGAAAAAGTCATTTTGACTTTTATAAATTTCGTAAATTTTGACCAATCATTTCTTTGTATTTTGTAACACCTGGCTGATCAAATGGATTAACATGGAATAAATAAGAACTCATTGCTGCGCTCATCATAAAAAACATAGCAAGTTCACCAAAACTGTGTTCATCTAATCCATCTATTTTTATAAAAAGAGTAGGACAATTTCCTTCTAAATGAGCCTGACAAACACTTTTTTCTACTGTATGATTTATATTACTCAATGTTTCTTTATATTTGTCTACTTGAAATGTTCTTGTTCTATCTATTGATATTACTGTTTCAAATATAATAGGATTTCCTTCTTGTATAAATTGACCTAATGAATGTAAATCTCTCGTATATATTAATTTCATAGGAAGAATTCCTTTTTTATCTTTTCCTTCTGATTCTGCAAATACTTGCTTTGTCCATTCAACAAATTTAGAAAGTTTAGGTTCATAGATTGCAAATCCTTCAACACGTTTCCCTTGTTCAAAGAAAATTCGTCGCAACATAGCATAAATACCAGCTTGATTCAAATACATTCTTCCTTCTTTAGCACCTTTTAAAAATGAAACAATATCTAAATTTGCTAGTGCCATAGGAAATAAAGTTGCTGCAGTTAAAATAGAATATCTACCACTAATAACATTAGGAATATGCAAATTTTCATATCCATTTTTTGTTGCATAATAGGCAAGTTTTCCATCGTAAGAACTAGTTGTTACTACAATTCTACGTTTCACTTCTTCGTCACTGTATTTTTTATACATCCAACTTTGAAATAATTCAAATACAGTTAATACTTCCATAGTATTTCCTGATTTAGAAATCACATTAATACTTACATCTTTTTCCATTAAATATTTTTGTGAATCAATTAGATATTCACTAGATAAATCCGTGCCAACAAAAATAATTTCAGGTTTACTTTTTTTAAAATATGGATTTAATGCCTGAATCATTGCCTGTGACCCCATAGAGGAACCACCAATTCCAATAATTAAAATAACATCGCTAATATTTCTAAGTTCTTTGGCAAGTGTAATCATCTTTTTTAACTCTTGATTATCCACATAACGATTCATATCATACCAGCATAATTCATTTAATCCTCTAGAAAATTTCCCTTTGATATGATCTAATTCTTGTGAATATTGATCAATTTCTTCTTTTTGAACTAATTTTTTTACATAAGTATTAAAATCAAATTCCATTTTATCTCACCCCTTAACAAAAAAATTGCAAATATGTGCAATTTTATTTGTTGTTTTTACTTACTGTTTCTACATAGCGATATGAATCTCTACACATATCTTCTAATGTTTTTTCAGCTTTCCATCCTAATTTTTCAAAAGCATATTTAGGATCAGCATAACAAGCCGCAATATCACCTGGACGTCTTTCTACTATTTTATAGTTTACTTTAATATTATTTGCTTTTTCAAAAGCATTGACAATATCTAATACACTATAACCAGTTCCAGTACCTAAATTATAAGCATCAATTCCTTTACTGTCTAGTACTTTTTCAATTGCTTTTATATGTCCTTTTGCAAGATCTACAACATGAATATAATCTCTTACTCCAGTACCATCCTTTGTATCATAATCATTCCCAAATACACTTAAAATTTCCAATTCTTTCGTTGCCACTTTAACAATATATGGCATTAAATTATTTGGAATTCCATTTGGATTTTCACCAATTAAACCACTTTCATGTGCTCCGATTGGATTAAAGTATCTCAAAATAGCAATACTCCATTCAGGATCAGAAACACTTAAATCTCTCAACATATCTTCAATCATTAATTTCGTGCTTCCATATGGATTGGTTGTAGAAAGTGGAAAATCTTCACGTATTGGTAATGATTTAGGACTTCCATATACAGTTGCACTAGAAGAGAATACAAATCTTTTGCAACCAACTTCATTCATTACCTCTAATAATGTAATCGTTGAAAATAAATTATTATGATAATACATTAATGGTTTTTTTACAGACTCACCTACTGCTTTATAACCAGCAAAATGAATTACCGCCTCTATTTCATTTTCTTTAAAAATTTTTCTTAGTAATTCTTTATCACAAACATCTCCTTCATAGAATGTAATATCTTTACCAGTAATTTTTCTTATGCTTTCAATCACTTCTGGTTTTGAATTCGAAAAATTGTCTATCACAACAACATCATAATTTGCATTTAATAATTCTACAACTGTATGAGAACCAATATATCCAGTTCCACCAGTAACTAAAATTTTCAATCTATGCACCTACCTTTTCTAACTTCAGTATATCATATTTTGACAAAAAATAAAAACATTGATTCATATTCTTAATAAATTTGGATAATCTAAAATAGGAGGACATTATGAGAAAAAAATTATTATATGCTTTTTGGATTCTTTTTCCGTTATTAATTGGCGGAATTGTTAGTATGATTATTTCTAATTCAATGGATTATCAAAACTTAATACAACCTCCCCTGGCACCACCTAGTATATTATTTCCAATTGCTTGGACAGTTTTGTATTTATTAATGGGATTTTCATATTTTCTATATCGTAAAAATTATCAAGATTATAAGACCATTTTTATTTATTATTTACAATTATTCTTTAATGCATTGTGGTCTATTATTTTCTTTGTTTGGAAATTACGATTACTTTCTATTATATGGATTATGATACTATTTATCTTAATAATTGTAACAATGTATCAATTCTATCAAAAAAACAAATTATCTGCTTTTCTTCTCGTTCCATATCTTATTTGGGTTGGATTTGCCACTTATTTAAATATTGGAATTTACATATTAAATTAAAAAGTTCTAAGTTATTACTTAGAACTTTTATATTTTTTTATAATTTCTTCTGCGACACGAATACCATCCATAGCAGCTGTTGTAATACCACCAGCATATCCTGCTCCTTCTCCACATGGATAAATTCCTTGTAAATTACTTTCTAACATGTCGTTTCTCTCTATTCTAACAGGAGAAGATGTTCTACTTTCAATTCCCGCTAAAATAAAATCATCACGATCAAAACCTTTTATTTTTTTGCCAAAAACTGGTATTGCTTCTTCCAATGCTTCACAAAGTTCTTTTGGTAACAATTCTTTTAAATTTGCAAATTGATATTTTCCTTTCATTTGAGGATATACATCATAAAATTGCGTAGAGGTTTTGTTTTCTTTAAAATCTTTCCATAATTGAATAGGAATATTACCATGCCCAAGTTGATAAGCTTTTGCTTCTAACTGTCTTTGATATTCCATTCCGGATAGGGGATTAGAATTACCAAAATCTTCTGGTGTTACTGTTATTACAATTGCACTATTTGCATTTTCTCCATCTCTATTATGATTACTCATACCATTCACAGCAAGTCTATTTTCCTCACTAGACGCATTTACTACATATCCTCCTGGACACATGCAAAAAGAATAAACGCCTCTTTTATTTTTTGTAGTATATGTTAACTTATAACTAGCTTTTGAAAGCAATGAAACATATTTTTCACCATATTGAGAAACATCGATCATTTTTTGAGGGTGTTGTACACGCACTCCAAGAGCAAAAGGTTTAGTAGACATATTTAATCCATGATTTAATAACATTTCAAATGTATCTCTAGCACTATGACCTATGGCCAACACTAGAACATCACAAGGAATGATTTCTTTATGATTTAATTCAATCTCACATAATTTTTGTTCTTTTATTTTAAAATTAGTAAAGCATGTACAATATCGAAATTCGGCTCCCATCTTTATCATTTCATTTCTCATATTTTCAATTACATTACTTAATAAATCAGTTCCAATATGAGGTTTTTGTAAATATAAAATCTCTTTTGGTGCACCGTGTTTTACAAAGGTACTAAAAACTTTTCTTCCTCTTCCTTCTTTATCCTTAACTAAGGTATTTAATTTCCCATCCGAAAAAGTACCGGCTCCGCCTTCGCCAAATTGTACATTACTTTCTGTATTTAACTTTCCTGTTGTCCAAAAATTTTCCACAGTGTTTTTTCTATCTTTTATTGGTTCTCCTCGTTCTAATATAATAGGATTATATCCTGCTTCTGCAAGAATATATCCAGCAAATAACCCCGCTGGCCCACTTCCAACAATAACAGGACGAGATGATAGTAATTTTGTTCCCGTTTTTGGTATATGATAAATTTCATCGGGGGTTTTTAATATATCTTGTGAATGAATTTTAGATAATACTTTTGTTTCATCTTTTATTTTCACATCAAATTCATAAACATAATAAATTTTATCTTTTTTTCTAGCATCTAATGATTGTTTATGAATATAAAATTCTAAAATATTATTTTCTGAAATACGTAGTTTTTTTGAAATTTGTTCTTTTTGTTTTTGTGGACAATCTTGTTCAATTAATATTTTCACTTGTCTTATTCTAATCATACTCTTCACCTATATGTTTTCCAACTTTCAAACCACTCATCCAAGCAAAACCTAAATTATACCCTCCACAATCACCATCTACATCTAATACTTCTCCTACAAAGTATAGTCCTTTCACTTTTTTTGATTCTAATGTATCAATATGAACTTCTTTTAAATTCAAGCCACCACTACATACTTGCGCATGCTCAAACGACTTTGTTCCAGAAACATGAACAGGATAAGAAATTAACCATTTATATAATTCCCATTTTTTTGCTTTTGACATATTACACCAATCATAATCTGGAGCAATGTGCATTTTTTTTGTAATTACATGAATAATTTTATAGTTTAAAAATCCTTCTAACATTTGTTCTATCGTTCTCTTTTTTAATATTTTTTCTCTATTTTTAAACCATATATCTAATTCTTCACTAGTTGTAACCCAAGGTGTAAAATTAATCAATACATCATATAAATTTTTATTTTGATTGCTTGCTATTTCACGGCTTAAGTTAAAAATACAAATACCACTTAATCCATATTCTGTTAATTGAATTTCTCCGGATTCTTCCTTTATTTTATTTTTATTTTTATAAAGTGATACTGTTACATCTGCACGAACTCCATTCCAATCTTTCGCATATTTTTCGTTTCCTTCTAACTGTACCAATGAAGGATGTACTTTGGTTATAGTATGACCTAATTTTGTTGCGAGTTGATAACCTAAACCATCTGAACCAGTTTTTGGATAAGCTTTAGAACCCGTTGCTAAAACAACATATGAAGATTGAAATTGATTTTTATCAGTTGTAATTAAGAATAAATCTTTATGTTTTTCTAGTTTTACTACTGTCTGTTCTGTTTTTATACTAACCCCGAGTCTATGTGCTTCTGTAAGCAATGCCTCTTTCATGCTTGTTGCTTGATTAGAAAAGGGATAGTAATAACCATTTTTTATTTTTGGAACAATTCCTAATGACTCTATAAATTTCAATGCTTCTTTTTTTAAAGAATCAGGAAGTAATTTATCCACTTCATCATTATCAGTTGTGTGATAATGAACGTTATTCTGATCTTCATTCCAATAATTACAATGTCCATTTCCTGTAATAAGAAGCTTCTTTAAACAAGATTTATTTCGTTCTAAAATAGTTACACGATAACCTCTTTTAGCTACACAAATAGCTGTAGTAAGTCCCGAAGGTCCACCACCAATTACAATCACTTGCTTCATATATATCACCATTGTTATTATAACATAGCTATCATGAAAATGAGATAAATTCATATTTTTCTACAACAAAAGGGTAATATGTATTACCCTTTCATTTATCATATATTTCTAGAATACTTTTACTTTTTGTTTTTAATATTCCAATATAATATTTTCCATACTCAAATACAATAATTGTTTTATCATGACATCGACATTCTAAAATTAATTTACAATAACTTTTACTATTGCGAATACAATAAATAATTACTTCAATATCTTTTTCCTCACCATTAGAAATATAAAATAAAAAACTCTTTCCATTTAATCTTTGAAATGTTATACAGTCTGTGCTAACTTTGCTTTTACTACATATTCCCCCTCTAAAACATTTCCAAACATGTATTTACCATCAGCATTCGTATATGTTACTGCTACTAAAGTTTCTATATTATCAGTAATTTGATATAATCCTACAAAAGCATTTGGTACCACAACACCTAACTCTGTTTTAATAACACCAGAAACTGTACTATTAATTGCACCTACAGTATTAGTTAATATAGTTGATGCATCAAATTTTGCACTATTAGATAATACAATATCATTTATTTCGGCAGTTTGATATCCTACTTTATCAAATGATAAAGAATAACTACCATCATCGATTTGATCTATTGTATATTCTCCATCTACAATGGTACTAGTACTAGAAACTAACACTTTTTCACCATCTACTGTTTTATATAAAGAAACATTAACATTATCTACAGGTAAATTAGTTATATTATCTTTTACAATACCATAAACAATATTTTTATTTGAATTTGTATTATTGATTAATACTAAATTTGTTGTAACTGGTAAAACATTTGAAATTGTTAATGGAATTTCTGTTGATAAATAGTTCCCATCTTTTACTGCTGCAATGGTATAAATTCCTAGTGGTAAATCACTAATTGTATATTTACCATCTATTCCTGTTATAGTATGAGCATATGGTGTTCCATCTTTTGTAAATACCTTAACTGTAGCTCCAGGTACTACTTCTCCTGTTAATAATGTAGTATTATAAACTGTTCCTGTTACACTACCATTTGTATTAATCGTAGGAGTTGTTAATTGTAGATTCATATCTACTTCATTATTATTAGCTAAAGTAAAGCTTTTGGATACATTTAATTTTAATGTATCATTATTCATTTTTCATCACCTCATTCATAATATATTGTCGTTTCAAAAAAAGAAGTATTTGATATATCATGAATAAAATGAAAAAATCGACTTTAAAATCGATTTCTGATTATATTTGTCTTACTTTTTGAGTATGTGTTTACTTTTTTGATAATCTAATTTTCTATAAAATTCTTTAAAACTTTCAACTGCTTTTTTAGGTGCTTTATCAGTTAATTGATATCTACCTATTTTCACATCATAATAATACCATTCTTTATTTTTCATAAAATATGGTTCTTTTTCTATTAACAAACTATCACTCCTTATACCAGTAATTCATTAATATAATAATATTGAATTTAATAACCAATAAAATTTGTATATATTCAAACATTTTTTATAAAAAAACTAGGAAAATATCCTAGTAATTATTTTAATGGGGCCTCAATTTAACGTGTTTACGAAAAATAGACACAAATCTATGAATTGAGATTTTCTCAATTGCTAAATAAAATATAACACAACATTATGACATTTGCAAATGATTATGATTTGTCGTATTTATAAAAACCTTCCCCAGAGGATTTCCCTAATTTTCCTTCTTCAATATATTGGTTTAACATATTTAACATTCCTTTGTAATTATAAGGTAACATCATTTTCTTTAATAAAGGACTCATTAATCCAGGAACTTTTTGATATTGTTCAACTATATTTTTTGCAGTTGTCAATCCTACAGTATCAATAATTTCAAATGGTCCTTTTGGAGCACCTGTTCCTCTTTTCCAGGCAATATCAATACTTTGAGCATCAGATATTCCATTCGTTAATAAATCCATACCACTTAATAAAAATGGTACAAGCATAGAATTTAATAGATATCCTGATTTTTCTTTTAGTACTGGAAGAGGTAGCATTCGAATACTTGTTGCAAATTCCATAATTTCATCAAAATATTTTTTGTTGGTTCCATCATGAACCATTATTTCAGCTGTATTTTTAACCCATATTGTGTTTGCAAAATGAAGTGATAAATATTTTTCGGGTCTTCCTGTATATTTAGCAAACATAGATGGTAATAGAGTAGAAGAGTTAGTTACAATAACCGTTTTTTCTTCTAACAATGGAGCTAAAGTTTGATAAAATTTAATTTTTTCATCTTTAATTTCAGCCATAGATTCAATTACCAAATCTGCATCTTTCACTGCTTCTTTCATATCAACTTCTAATTTAATATTGTTATAGGCAAGATCAACTTTTTTTAAACACTCTTCTTTATTAAAACTATCAATATCAGATATTCCTCTTGCCCAACTATTCTCATCATGGGGATTTAAAGACTCAATGGTTTCAATATAATCTTTTTTTAATGCATCTAGCTTAGGTTGTGTTCTTGTCTTACTATCTTCACTTCTTAACCATATTGTTACATCGTATCCACAATAAGCTGATTGAAAAGCAATTTGACTTCCTAAAACACCGCCACCAGCAACCACTATTTTCGTATAATTCATATGATTCTCCTTACTTTTATTAATATATACTATTATAACATATTATTAAAAAAAAAAGAATCTTTTAAAAAGAATCTTTTTATTCTAAACTGGGGCGGCACATGGGGTTCGAACCCACGCATAATTGAGTCACAGTCAATCGTGTTAACCACTTCACCAATGCCGCCATGTCTTTTGACAAGTATTATTTTATCAGTAATCATTCTTTTTAGCAAGAGTTTTTTATGAAAATAATAAGAAATTGACATAAAAACTAAACATATACTATATTTTTATACATGATCATAATAAAAAATGGAATTATTCCATTTCTCTTTTTAATATTAATTCTTTTTTACTTTCATCATAATACGGTAAAAACGTTGTTCTATATCCATATTCATTTTGAATTTCTACTCTCCACAATGGAACCAAACTCGTATTTCCTTTTACTATTACTTTCTTTCCTTCTGCAATCTTACTTTTTTCTTTTACTAAATTCATATCTTGATAAGTTCCAGTTTCTTGATCATATCCAATATCATGAACTCTTAATTCATAAATATCTTGTTTCGCTTCTATTACAATTTGAGCTTCTTTTTCACCATTATTTTGTACTTTTATAAATATATCATTATCTTTTTTTTGATATTTTTCATCTATTTTTGCATAATAATAAGCTTGTGATTCATATTTTCCTGGTAATCCTTCAAAATAATCAATTATTTTCTTTATATTTGTTTCATCTTTTGAATAATACGTTGTTTCATTAATTGTATATTTCATACGATAATTATCGCTAATTTCAAAATGATAGATATAGTCTTTTGTAGTAATTAATCCTGTTTTATCTGGATTCACTTTAAATTTGATATTTTGAAATTTAATCTGAGAAATCAACTTAGAAAATTCTTTAAAATCTTGTTCATGAACTTGAATATCTTGATAACGAATTCCAGTAATATCATGTAGTGTTAAATTTGTAGTTTTACTCATACATGCAGTTAAAATAGCTAATATAACAAATAAACATACTATATATTTTTTCACGATTTCTCACCCCATTTTTAATATGCTAATTTTAAAGACAAATATTCCAAATTAAAAAAATATCTCATATGAGATATTATTTTTTTAGTTCTTTTTGGTATATGTTTTTTAATTCTTTAAATCTTTGATAGTGAATAATTTCACGTTGTCTTAGAAATGCTAATGGTTGTAAAACATCAGGGTCATCTGTTAAATCCATTAAATGTTCATAAGTCGCACGTGCTCTTTGTTCCCCAGCCATATTACTTTCTAAATCAGCAATTGCATCACCTGTTGTTTGAGTATATGTAATAGTAAAAGGTACACCACTGGCATCAGTAGGATAAAGAGCATGATCATTTTGTGCATACTGGCCACCCAAACCAGCAGCTTTTAACTCTTCGATAGTTGCACCCTTCATTAATTGATAAATCATCGTACAAATCATTTCCACATGGCCTAATTCTTCAGTACCAATATCTGTAAGTAAGGCTTTCCCTCTACCATCTGGCATACTAAATCTTTGATTTAAATATTGTAAACTAGCAGCTAGTTCTCCATATGGACCTCCATATTGGGAAAGGAGACATTTTGCTAATTTTAAATCTTTTTTCTTAATATCAATTGGATATTGTAATCTTTTTTGATATGCAAACATATTTAACCTCCTTAATTATTTTCCCATGGCCATGGATCATTTACCCATGTCCAATCCTTTTGTTTTACACCCGTAACTGTAAGTGGTCCATATATTTTTTCATATTCTTTCGTTGCTTTTTTTAATTCTTCTACATATTTTTTATATTTTTCTAACATTTTCTGATTAAATGGATCATTATCTAAATATAAATTTAATTCATGTACTGCAAATGCATATGTACTAATATAACTTAACAATTCCATTTTTTCTGTTTTTGGCTCTAATATTTTGGGTTTCACACCTTTATAACTTTTATATAAATCTTTAAATAAATTCCCTTTTGCAAATCCTTCATATGGATTATAAAGTATACTGTTTTTCTTTTCCTTTTTTGCATCAGAATACGGTGTTTGATTCATATAAATGCCTGGATTCCAATCATTCATAGTAAATTCTTCAGTATTGTATTGTTTACCTATACTTCTATTATAATAGTTCATATATTCATTCATCATATCCCCCCTCAACAACATCATATGTATATACCCATTTTTGGTATAGGTTTTTACCTAAAATAGGAAAAGTATCATTGTAATTTCATACAATATATTAGAGGTGAAAATAGTTTGAAAAAAGTAGTAATCATATTTGGTACTGCCTCTACAGAACATGATGTATCTTGTCATTCTGCAGAAGCAGTACTACGTGAAATAGATTATAAGAAATACGATGTCCATTCTATTTATATTAGTAAAGAAAATGAATGGTATTTTTTTAATGACAATTTAAGTCAAATAGATATCAAAACATGGTTAAAAAGTCATCAACAAAATAAAATAGAAAACATCTCTGAAACATTAAAACAATATGATGTTGTATTTCCGGTATTACATGGATTATATGGCGAAAACGGTTGTCTTCAAGGACTATTAGAATTATTACATATACCTTATGTAGGTTGTAATGTACAAAGTAGTGCTATCTGTTTTGATAAAGTATGGACAAAAGAATTACTAAAAAACTATAATATTCCAGTTGTTCCTTATTATGTTATTTATAATAACTCCTTTTCAATTAAAGAAATAGAACAAAAGCTAAATTACCCTATGATTATAAAACCTTCTAGAGGTGGATCTTCCATTGGAATTCAAGTTGCAAAAAATAAAAAAGAATTAATAAAAGCAATTCAAAATGCAAAAAAGTATGATTATAAAATACTGATAGAAAAATTTATTAAAGCACGTGAATTAGAATGCGCAGTGTTAGAAGAAAAAAATATAAGTACTTCTACAATTGGAGAAATTTTTTCTGCCAATTCATTCTATGATTATGAAGCAAAATATGAAAATAACCAAACATATACTGTAATTGATTGTGATTTATCACAAGATGTAAAAAATAAAATTAAAAATTATGCAAAAAAAGCATTTCAGTTTTTAGAATGTTCTGGTTTATCTCGTATTGATTTCTTTTACGATGAAACGAATAATCAAATTTATTTTAACGAAATTAATACTTTACCAGGATTTACAGAAATCAGTATGTACCCTAAATTAATCATGGCTACTGGTATATCTTATCAAAAACTAATATCAAAATTAATTGATTATGCAATAAAAAATAGAAAGATGTAAATTTGAACT
>CAMBYP010000029.1 GCA_945872435.1 uncultured Mycoplasmatota bacterium | reverse complement strand
AAAATTATAATCACAAATCCAATAATTGATAAAGTTATAATTGCTATTACATTTCCTTTTACTTTTATTAATTTTTCATTGTTATCATTATCCATATTTGACACTTCCTAAAATACTTTCATATATAACAATTCCTCTTTCTTAAGTACATACAAAATTCATTACTTACTGATTTTTATGTTGTCACATTTATTAAATTCTAAATATTTTTGTTTTGTAAGAACATATTCAAAGTCTTCTACTAATTCATCAATAAAAGTATATTGTACCATACGAGTTTTATTAATTCTTTCAAATCCTAATTTTTCCATGATTTTCCAAGAAGCCCTGTTTACAATAGCAGCTCCGGTAATGATTTCATGAATATCACATTTTAAAAACATATAATCTATCATTTCTTTTGCTGCTTCAGTAGCATACCCTTTTCCTTGATATTTTGGATCTATTAGCCATCCAATACCTCTGATACTAGGATCAGTAATCGTACTATCTTCTATATTTCTTTCATGACATGAAAGACGCCCAATACATTCCCCTGTTTCTTTTAAAAAGATACTCCATCTAAATATATCTTTATCATTTGCATGTTTCATATCTTCTTCATAATATTTCTTTTGTAAATTCCAATCCAATAATTTTTCTCTAAATTTTTGAGGAACAGTTAAAAAATATTTATTAACTTCTGGTATCATTAATAACTTCCACAAATAATATTGTTCCTGCATTGTTTGAGCTTTTAATACTAATCTATCAGTTTCTAATGTAGAACTACCTAAATACCTCATATATATTCCTTACCTCTTATCTTATTTATATAATAGCATATATATTTTTTAATTGATCGTTGACTTTTAAATAAAATTGTTCATTTAAATTTTCATCAAAAATAATTTGGTTTTTAAAATTCTTCAAAACTTTGCCACTCCTTATATTATTCATCACAATTCATCTAATTTGAAATTACCTACTCTACTTCTTTTAACTTAAAAAATATTGTTACTTTATTTTTAATTTATATAGTCGTTCAATTGGTGAATCTGGTTTGAACGTTTCTACATATTCAATAAATTCCCAGCCAAATTTTTCATATAATCCACGATGTTTGGTATACAAAAAAAGTTCTTTTAGATTTGCTTTTTTCGCATTTTCATTTACCGTCTCTAGTAGTTTTCTACCTATATGATGACCTCTATATTTTTCTTCTACATAAACATTAATAAGCAATGGATAAATATCTGGGCTACTTTCTA
Organism: uncultured Mycoplasmatota bacterium; assembly: GCA_945872435.1. GTDB lineage: Bacteria > Bacillota_I > Bacilli_A > RF39 > UBA660 > UMGS2016. The sequence continues at coordinate 14,192 of CAMBYP010000029.1, read as the reverse complement.
AATCTTCTGTCATTGATAATTGATACATTCCAACCGGTTTACCATCTATGCGTGCAACAAAAGTTTGTGGCAATCTATTCTTACAAAGAGAATGCTTTAAATTACATCTTACTTCTTCAAAACTATTGTGATTTCTCTTTCCCCACCAATTATAATTCCATTTACAAATAATATCAAAAATTTCATTATTACTATCTTCTAATTTAATAATTTCTATATTTTCTTCTTTCATTCTATTTACTAAGACTCCTTCATTCAATATTTTATTTATCATAACATAAATATTAAGAAAACGAGAATTTATTTTCTCGCTTTTTTCTTAGTGATTATTTTCCACTCATTTTTAATACTTTTTGTTTATCTTGTTTTGTTTTTTCTTTCATATTTTCTGCCACTACTAATTCTTTTTCTGCTAATTCTTTCAATTGTTCAATCTGATTCATCATCTTTTGATATTCTATTTGATGGATGGATTCATATGCTTTAAATTCTTTTTCAAAATCTTCTTTCAACCATTCTATTTCAGTTAAAGTAGAACTATACACATCAATTGTTTGTTCAATACAATCTTGTCTCGTTTTAATGTTTTTTAATATTTTACTAACATCCATCATTTCAACTGTCATTTCAGGACGAAGTGCTCTTCTTAAATTTTTAACAGTACTATTAAAAGCAATACCACCTGTTAAAACTTTCATCAATGGATTTTGAAAAGTTACAACTCCGACAACACCAAAAGACATAGATACAAAACTAGATAAAAAATGTTTAAAGCGACTAAAGTGATTTTCTTTACGAACACGAATACTACATTTACTTAAAGTATTATGAAAATCATGTAGTGTATTTTCTTGTTCTACTAAGATTTTTTGTATTTCTTCAATAGCTTCATCAATTTTTTCAGTGGATATTTTCTCTTCCGTTTTCTTTTCATTCTTTACATTAATTTGTTTATCTACAATTTCTTTTTTAGATTCATTTACCTGTAATTTTTCTTTTTCTTCTTTCATACAACTTTCAATATTTTCTTTTTCTCCTGTTGTATGTCTTAAAATTTCTCTAATTTTTACATCACTTACTGTTAATCTATAACGATCAAATAATCTAATATCTTCAAAAGCAATCAAACTATGAATATTATACTTTTCTTGATTTTCTTTATAATCAGTCAATGATTTACTTAAATTTTTATTCATGTCATTTAATTCTTTTAAATATTGTTCTAATACATCTATTTTTGTTTCTTGAAAAGAAGCACGATGAATTTCTTCAATACGTTCTTCATATTTTTCCATCATTTCATTTTGTGATTTCAAAAAATCAACAGCAGGTTGTGGACGAGCTATACTAGCTTTTTTATGAAAAGGCTTTTCTGTAATTTCAATGGTTTCATTACCAGCATGAATTGTTGCGACAACTTGTTTTTCCTCTTCTTTTTTTTCAAGTGTTGATTCTACATTCCATTCTTTTTCTTTGACTTCTAACTCTGTTTTAATTTGTTTTAATTTCTCTTCTATTTTTTCTAATCTTGCTGTAATAAAAGAAGTAGTTGCTAAAATGCTCTGTCTTGCTTCCATGCTCATGCTGTCTTCTACAATCACTTCTTTACTTTTTGTAAGCCCTAACATACTTTCTTCTTCATGAATATGATGACGATCTTTAATCATTTCATATTTTTCTTTTACTTGTTCTAACCCTTCATCATAATCATTAATTTTACTTTGAATATCATTAAATTCTTTAATTTCAACAACAGTATCAATTTCTTTTCCAAGTAAATCTAAACATTTTTCTAAACTATCAGTATAATTTTGTACATCTGTTTTTAAAGTAATTAATGCAGTTGGAGCTTCTTCCCCTGATTTTTCAAATTTTTTTATTTCTTTCTTTTCTCTTCTTTTTGAAGGAGCTTCAAATAATGCAGCAAAAAAGCCAATACAAATCATAAAAAATGTTTGATGTTTTGTTTGTCTACTTACAGTTTGTTTGGAAAACACTTGACTATTTTTTATTTTTAATTGACGTTCTTTTTGTTTTTGATCTTGTTTCTTTAATTCTTTTTGTCTTTTTTCTTTTTGCTTTTTTAAACGCCATGCTTTTAATCTATCTTTTAGGCTACCCTTTTGTTCTCCATTACCTTGCATACTTACCACCAAAATTATTATAACATAATTCCTTTGTTTTTTAAAACGAGAAAAATTTCCAATTCCATAAAAAAAAGCCTATTAGGCTTCAATTTGTCCAAATGTCTGAAATGGAAAAACAGAAAAATTTGTAACTCCCAATATCTGTTTTTTAGAAAATGCACCATGGCCTTCTAAATTCATTTCTTCAAAACGACTATCTTTAGAATTATCACGATTATCTCCCATAACAAAATAATAGCCATTTGGAATTTTTTCTCCATTATGATAGATAAAATCGTCTGTTTTATCATGTTCAAAATTTTCTTTTATATATTTTCCATTAATATATAACTTGTTATTTTTAATTTCTAATGTTTCACCAGGAAGTCCAATAATTCTTTTTATTAGTCTTTCTTCTCCATCATCAATTACTACAATATCAAAACGATTATAATCTTTTTTCCATTTATTCAAAATTAATATTTGATGATCTTTCAAAGTAGGATCCATAGAATGACCATCTACTTGAACTGGAGTAACAATAAAAGTACGGATTAATATCACTACTGCAATAATAATGACATATGGTATGAATTCTTTTACAAGTTTCATAATAAACCTCCTTAAGAAAAAAAGGCGAATATCGCCTACTTATTACTTTCTTTGATTTTTGGTTCTTTTGTCATATGACGTAGGTAATGTAATTTATTTCTTCTTACTCTACCTTTTCTTGTTACTTCGATGTAAGCAATTTTTGGTGAATTTACTGGGAATGTTCTTTCTACTTGAACTCCTCCTGATTTCTTACGAACAATAATGTTCTTAGCAATTCCTCCACCTTGTACTGCGACAACTAAACCTTCAAAGTTTTGAATTCTTGTTTTGTTTCCCTCTTTAATTTCAACTCCGACTTTTACATTATATCCAGTACGAATTTCTGGAATATCTTTACGGATTTGACTTTGAGTAATCTTATCAACAATATTCACAATGTCACTCTCCTTTTCTTTTACTATGATCTTAATTTATAACCAGCGGATCACAAGACGTTAAAGATTATAACATAAACAAAATAAAATTGCAACTATTATCTTCCTCTTTTTCTTTCTGTTTCCATTTGTTCCATATATCTCATTTGATATAATTCTTGTTCTCTTTGTTTGGCACAAAATTTAATATATTCAATTTGTTTTTCTAATTCACTAATATATTGTTCTCCTAAGTATTTTTGATAACAATTTTTAACCATTTGTTGATAACGAGCTAAGTCATCTAAAACCATATCTGTAGCTCCTGGTTCATCATTTGATTCATTTAATAAATAAAATAAATATTGTAAATAAACTTCTAATTTTTTCTTTACTTTTTTCTTTAATAATTTTTCAATAATTTCTGGATTTACTGCTTTAAATTTAGTGACAGTAATTCCTGGATATTTTATTTTATTCTTAGGGGTAAAAATATATCCATCTATTTTCTTTAAATTACAAGATTTAATTTTCTTTTTTTTCTTTTCTTTTTTTAAGCGATATGTTTTTTCCATTTTGTACCAACTCTTTTCTTTATTGAAATAAATCAGGTCGTCGTTCCTTTGTTCTTTTTATTTGTTGTTCTAGACGCCATTTACGGATGTTTTCATGATGCCCTGATAATAAAACTTCAGGAACTTTTAAGCCTCTAAAATCAACTGGTTTTGTATATACTGGATAATCTAATAGGTTTGTTTCAAAAGATTCATTTTCACTAGATTCTTTTGTAATTACATCATCAATTAAACGTATCACACTATCACTTACTACCATACTAGCAAGCTCTCCTCCAGTTAAAATATAGTCCCCAATACTAATTTCCATATCGGCTAATGTTCTAATTCTTTCATCAAAGCCTTCATAATGACCACATATAATTAATAAGTGTTTTTTGAAAGAAAGATCATGAGCTAATTTTTGTTTGAATGGTTCTCCTTGTGGAGACATCAAAATTACAAAAGTATCATCCTTTTTTAAATCTTCAACTGCATCAAAAATCGGCTGTGGCATTAAAACCATACCACTTCCTCCACCAAATTGATAATCATCTACTTTTTTGTGAGCATCTTTTGAATAATCACGAATATTATAAATATTTACTTCTACTTTTCCTTTATCAATAGCACGTTTTATAATTGATTCATTTAAAAACCCATCAAACATATTAGGAAATAATGTTAAAATATCAATCTTCATAGAAAAACCCCTCTACATTTTGTAATGTTATTCTATTTTTCTTTAAATCTACCTTTTTTATAAAATGATTTACAATTGGTATCATATATTTTTGATTTTCATTCATAATAATTAAAACATCTTGCATATTTCTTAATAAAAGTCCTGTTACAGTTCCTTTTTTTTCTTCATGAAAATATACGTCTAACCCGACAAATTCTTCCTCTAATGGAACCTTTAACTCTATATCTTGACGTTTCATATATACTTTTTCAAAACGCATATCAATTACTTCATTAATATCGTCAATTCCTTCAAAAGTCAACATATCATATTTTTTATGATGACGATAAGTACGAATTACAAATTCATCTCTATTTTCTCCAATATATACTTTCTTACCCTTCAAAAAAGCATATTCCTTTTCACGAAACTCACTAATTAAACGAACCTCTCCTTTAATTCCATGTGTTCCTACAATTTCTCCTATATAAATTTCATTCATGATGATCACAATCCTTTAAAGCAAACAACAAAATACTAGTCGCAACCCCGACATTCAAACTTTCACATTTCAAGTTCATTGGAATATATAAATAATCTGTAGCATAATTCATGAATTCTTCCTTTACTCCATTTCCCTCATTTCCCATAACAAGGACATATTTACTTTTCTTTTTTACTTTTCTAACATCAGTTCCACCAGTTACCCTTGTTACATAAATAGGATATCCATTTTCTTTTAATTTTGGAAGTACTTCATTTAAATCTCTTATCAAAAAAGAACTATGAAATAATAAACCTTGTGTAGCACGAATCACTTTTGAATTATACACATCTACACAATCTTTCCCAATTAAAATAGTATCAACATCAAAAGCAACAGCACTACGAATAATCGTTCCCATATTTCCAGGATCTTGTATTTGATCCAATACTAAAATATGATTACCTAATATTTCTTTTTCTTCTTTCATCTGACAGACACCAATCACTGGTTGCGGTGTATCTAATACACTCAAATATCTTAAAACAGATTTAGATATATAATTAGTTTCTACAGGAAGTGTAAATTCTTTATTTTCTTCTAATAAAATTTCTTTTAAATACCCACTTCGATAAGCTTCTAACACAAGATGTTCTCCCTCTACTAAAAACATCTTGTTTTGCATACGATATTTATGGGTTTGTAATTTTTTTAAATCTTTTATTTTAGAATTTTCTACAGATTGATATAGCATAAATACCACCACTTCCATTTTATCAAAATGTCACTGTTTAATAAAGTTTATTTTCTCTTTATTATAACATGTTTCTTTTAAATTTTGACAGAAATTCAATTTTAAGATAAAATATCTGCATCTAATCAAGGGGGAGAATATTATGAAAAAGTTAATTACTCTTTTAAACGAGGAAAAAGAAATTATACAACTACTTGCGAAAGAAGAACAAAAACAAAAAAATCTAGATGAAGTGTCTCATGAGCAATCAGCACGCTTATATAAAAAGAAGTATTATGTGGAAGAAAGTAGTCAAATGGTATTTAAGCTGTATAATCAAATAAACATGTATGAAGAAGCAAAAGAAAATCTTACTGTAAAACAAAGAAAATATTTAAAAAGCATGGTTATTGTGGATTGTTTATTATTATTACTTGCTTCTGGTTTATCAGTAGCAACTACATTACCATTTTCTACGTATATTTTAATGGCATTGGCTTCTCTTACACAAATTCCACTTTATCACTTATACATTAACAAAGAAAAGAAAATTCTAACTAAGTTTAATATATCTAAATTAAGAGAACAATTGGAATATAACCAAAATAATTTAAAAGATTTAAGAAAACAAAAAGAAGATTTAGCATATCAAAATCAAATTACAAACCAAAGTTTGGATATTTCAAACAATCGTCTAAAACAATTACAAAATGCTTTAGAAAGAATTGAAAAAGAAAAATCACAAATCGAAATTCCTATTGAATATCACGAAGAAGTAATTAAAGAACCAGTTAAATCTTCAAAAGTATTGACCAAAAAGAAAAACATCTAAAAGATGTTTTTTTTAAAATTTTAATCTAGTTTCGATATAAGAAACAACTTCATCTAATGGAAGTGTAATTTGTTCCATAGTATCTCTATTTCTAATTGTTACGGTATTTTTGTTTAATGTTTCATCATCAATAGTAATAGCAAATGGTGTTCCTATTGCATCTGCTCTACGATAACGTTTTCCAATATTTCCTGTTTCATCATAACTTGTACTAAAATGTTTAGAAAATTCTTCATAAATTTCATTTGCTTTTTCACTATGATATTTTTTTACAAGTGGTAATACAGCTACTTTATATGGAGCAAGCGCTGGATGAAAATGCATAACTTCTCTTGTACCACCATCAGAAAGAGTTTCCTCTTCATAGGCATCTGATAAAAATGCAAGTACCACACGATCTGCACCTAAACTAGGTTCAATGACATATGGAATATATTTTTCATTTGTCTCTGGGTCTAAATATTCCATACTTTGTCCTGAATAGTTTTGATGTTGTTTCAAATCATAGTTGGTACGACTAGCAACTCCCCATAACTCTCCCCATCCAAATGGAAATTTATATTCAAAATCTGTTGTAGCATTACTGTAAAAACTTAATTCTTCTTTTTCATGATCTCTTAAACGTAAATTTTCTTTTTTCATAGAAAGACTTAATAACCATTTTTCACAATAATTTTTCCAATAAGAAAACCATTCTAATTCTGTACCTGGTTTACAGAAAAATTCTAATTCCATTTGTTCAAATTCACGAATACGAAAGATAAAATTTCCTGGTGTAATTTCATTTCTAAAACTTTTACCTACTTGTGCGATTCCAAATGGTAATTTTAAACGCATGCTTCTTTGAACATTTTGAAAATTAGTAAAAATACCTTGTGCTGTTTCTGGTCTTAAATATACTGTACTTTTTGCATCTTCAGTAACTCCTTGAAATGTTTTAAACATTAAATTAAATTTACGAATATTTGTATAGTCTAATTTACCACAATTAGGACATACAATTTTATGTTCTTTGATATAATTTAATAATTGTTCATCACTCCAACCATCTGCTGTTACCTCGCCATGTGTAAAGTCTTCAATTAGCTTATCTGCTCTATGACGTGTTTTACAATGTTTACAATCAATTAATGGATCACTAAATGTTTTTATATGTCCACTTGCTTCCCATACTTTAGGGTTCATTAAAATAGCACTATCCATTCCTACATTATAACGATTTTCTTGAATGAATTTTTGTTTCCAAGCATTTTTTACATTATCTTTTAAAAGAACTCCTAATGGTCCATAATCCCAAGTATTAGCAAGACCTCCATAGATTTCACTTCCTTGAAAAATAAATCCATATTGCTTACAATAATTTACTAATTTTTCCATTGTTAAATTTTCCATAATATTCCTCCTCAATAAAAAACTCTAAAGAGATATGTAAGGACGAGTATACCCGCGGTTCCACCTTACTTATCCTCTTTAGAGAATCAGCTTTCTTCTATATCGCTCGAAAGTTCCATATTCACTCTATTTTATTAGGTTCACACTATCCCTAATTCACTGCAAAAATATTTGAATGAATACCTCTTCGTCATCACGTTGATACTTTTATATTAATCAATTTCAATCAATTTGTCAATCTTAATGCTTTTGCATTTGTAAACTTTTTACTTTATTCTTTTTGCTAGGTCTAAAAATTCTATCCAAATAATTTTGTAATTGAAAAAATTCTACAAAATAACCCATTTTCTCATCTAATTGTTTTACCATTTCTAATTTGCTTTTTGATTGCATAATAGAATCAATTATATCTGTATGAAATTTTTGATATATTTTTTTTGCTTGATCTAAAGAAATTTCAATATACAAATGATTAGAATTACGATTTGTTAGAACATGTAAATTTTCTTTCTTAGCAATCTTACTAAGTAATTGATAAAATAATTCTTTTTCAACATCAATATTTGATAATTGAAAATAATTTTTCAGCATTTCATATTTTTCATCATCTAACATGTACACCATAGTATCATGATAGTCTATTTGATTTACAGGAAATTTAATTAATGCTTTAGAAACCATGGTTCCATCTTTCTTTTTTTCTATCACTTTTGGGCTATTTGGCGATAAAGCACTATAACTTATAAATACTTCTAAAAATTGTTCAATATTATTTGACATATGTCCCTCCTACTATATATATACAACATACATCAAATAACTTCCTGCAAAGATATTGTAACATGTTATGATTTTATTCGTCAATGAAAAAAATAATATCATTTGATATTATTTTTCTAATTCATTTAAATCTTTTAAAAATCCTCTACTTTTTAAATATAATCCAGTATAACGATCATAATAATCATTCAAAAACTGATTGACACCTTTTTTTACTTTTTCTGATAATTCTAATTTCTCAATTTTAGAAATATCTACATAATAATACATGCGCACTAATTTAATAATTTTTTCATCAACTAAAGGTTCTTGTTTGCGACAATAATTACAAACATATCCTCCTAAATAACTAGAGAGTGTTGCAATAGAATCGGTTCTACCACAAACTGCACATCTATCAATAACAGGCATTACACCTAAATATTCTAAATATTTTAATTCTAATATATTTGTAATTACTAAAGGATCAAATCCTTCTTCAATTTTTTTAATTCCACTTAAAAATAGTGGATAAATATTTTCAGAATTATTTTGTTTTACTAACTGTTCTGTTAATTCTAATAAATAACTAGCATAACTAATTTTTTCTAAATCTGTTTTAATGGTTTTCAGTGGATCAATTACATCAACGCTCATTAAGTTAGATAATTTTCCTTCTTTATAATAAATGTGAAAATATCCATATGTCAGTTTATCACTTACACTTCTTAACTCACTTTTCATTCGACTAGCACCTTTAGCCATCATTCCAATTAAACCATGTTCTTTTGTGAAGACATTTAATATTTTGCTAGATTCTTTATAAGGAATGACACTAACGATCATTCCTTCTACTGTTTCTATCATTATTATTTTGATTTACCAATTGTTTATATTGCATATAATATTCAATTTTACCAGTACTTTTAAATAAATCCCATAATAATTCTTTCATATGATCACCTATTTATATACTGATACATTTTACATACAATTATTCAAATTCTTGGTAACCAAACTCCTTTAAATATTTTTCTTTGTCACGCCAATTTTTAATTACTTTGACAAATAGATTTAAATATACTTTTTTACCTAGCATTTCTTCCATATCTTCTCTAGCATAAGTACCAATCTTTTTTATCATATTTCCATTTGCACCTACAATAATTCTTTTTACAGAGTCTCTGTCTGTAATAATATTAGCATAAATAGTCACTGAATTTTTTTTATATTCCATAGATTCAATCACACATGCGACAGAATGTGGAATTTCTTCTTCGGTCAAACGAAATACTTTTTCACGAATCATTTCTGCTAAAATAAAACTTGTTGACTTATTGGTAACATCTTCTTTTCCATAATAACAAATTCCTTCTTTTAGATAAGATTTTATCACTTTCAAGAGTGTATCTAAATTATCATCTTTTAAAGCAGAAACAGGAATAATTTCTTGAAATGGATATAAATCCATATATTCTTTTATTTTATTCATGATTTGTTCTTTATTTAATTTATCTATTTTATTTAAAATTAAAAATACTGGCTTATCGGCTTTACTTAAATGTTCAATAATATATTTGTCCCCAGGTCCTAAATCAAGTGAAGCATCTGTTAAAAAAAGTAATAAATCTACATCATCCATACTGTAGTATGCTTCTTTATTTAAATAGGTCCCTAATTTATGAGTTGGTTTATGAATACCAGGTGTATCAACAAATACAATCTGTGCTTCTTCATCATTATAAATACCTTGAATTGCATTTCTAGTTGTTTGTGGTTTGTTAGAAGTAATTGCAATATGTCGTTCTAATAAATGATTCATTAAAGTTGATTTTCCAACATTTGGTCTTCCGACTAAACTTACAAATCCACTTTTCATTTTAGATCTTCCTCATCAAATGGATATGGACAAAGCTCTGACACTCGAAATTTTGTTTCATCATTTTTACTCATACAAATAATTTCTGCATCTTTATCAAACAATTCTGTAATTACTTGTCTACATAAGAAACAACAAGTGCTTACTTTATCACTATCCACCATAATGTATAATTCTTTAAAATCACCCTTTTGATATCCTTTACTAATAGCACTTACAATAGCACTTCTTTCTGCACAAATCGTAGCCCCATAAGAAGCATTTTCTACATTAACACCATAAAATTCTTTTCCATCTTTCATTACAGCAATTGCTGCAACCGGAAAATGAGAATATGGAGAATATGAATTTTTTAATAATTTTTCTAATTTTTCTCTCATAATTCACCTATAATAATTCTAATAACTTAGGAACAAATAAGAATAATCCACAAATAAGTGAAGTCATTGCAAAAACAAGTACCGCTGCCGCTGCAGTATCTTTTGCAGTTTTAGCAAGAGGATGAACTTCTGGACAAGCTAAATCTACAACAGCTTCTATGGCAGTATTAATTAGTTCAGTTGAAATTACCAGCCCAATTAAAACAATACATAATAACCACTCTTTAAAATCTAATTTTAAAATAATTGCCAAAACAATTAATAAAATTGTTACTAAGACATGTACAAACATACTTTGCTCATATTTAAATGCATACTTTAATCCATCCCAAGAATAATGGAAACTATTAAAAAATCTTTTAATTCCTCTTTTTTTCTGTTCTTTTCTTTTTTCTTCATTCATTATAATCACCACCTAAAACAAATTTCCTATTAACATAATCAGTCTTGGTCCAAACAAAATAGCCCAAAACAGAAAAGATAAACATGATAATACCGCAACTGCCGCAGAAGCAGTATCTTTCCCTACTTTTGCAAGAGGATGTATCTTTGGACATATTAGATCAATTACAGCTTCTAAAGCAGTGTTAATTAGTTCCATTCCTGCAATTAATCCTAACAATAAAATTGATGCTGCCCATTCAATCGCACTTGCTTTCAAAAGAATACATAAAAATATAATAAACAATGTTGTAAAAAAATGAAGTGTCATACTTTGTTCATTTTGATAAGCAGATTTTAATCCATCTTTTGCATATTTAAAATCTTCTAAATATCCTTTTAAGCTGACATTATGCTTTTTTTTATCTCGTAATTCCATATTCATTCAAAACATCCTCCTGTTTTTTAAACATTACTTTTTCTTCTTCTTCTGTCATGTGATCATAACCTAATAAATGATAAATACCATGAGTTACTAAAAAGAATAATTCTCTTTTTAAAGAATGTCCATATTCTTTTGCCTGTTCTATTACTTTATCTTTAGAAATATAAATATCACCTAAAACGCGAATTTCTTTTGCTTGTACATCTTTTTCATCTTCTAAAGCAAATGTAATGACATCCGTTGGTCTATCTATTCCACGATATTCTAAATTAATTTTATGAATATATGCATTATCTACTATAATAACATTGAATAAAACATGTTCCAATTTTTCATACTTTAAAACAAATTCTATATATTTAGATAGTTCATCCAATTCTTGTACGTTCCAATCCACTTCATTAATAATTTCTACTTCATTCATAGCTTATCCTCCAAAATTCACTATTTGATATAATTGCCAAAAAATAAATATCAATACTAACGCTATTATTATATTATAAAAGGCCTCTTTTTTCAAGAACGATGGAAGATGAGCTTTAATCTTAAAAAGAATCCACCAAATGAAAAAACCAAATACCCCACCTACTACATTCAAAAGAATATCATCAACATCAAATACTCTACCAATCAATAACTGCGTAGTTTCAATGGTACTAGAAATTAACAAACTAAGTAACAAAATAGAAATCGGTTTTTTCAATTTCAAAAAATAAGATACAAAAAATCCAAATGGGATAAACATTAACATATTTCCTAGAACATTTCGAATAAAAAGGGATGAAGCAAAACGATAACGAAACATCTCTTTAAATGGAATAAAGTTTGATGTAGACCAAGTAACATCTTGAAAAGTTACAACATGAAATAAACACAAAATATAAATAATAAACATCAAAGCTAAAATATCTTTATAAAATACAATATGTTTATCATACTTTACAACATATGTAATCCTCATAGAAACAATAATCATAGAAAAAATAAATATCATAGGCCAACTATTTTCAAAAATATTTAATATGGTTTCTTTTAACATATATATCCACTTCCTATTCTAGTTCTACTGGTTCTTTTATTTCGGCATATGCTGTAATATCTTCATAAACTGTAAAAAACATGTCTACTACCATTTTACTATTTTTTTGAGTTGTTTTCAAAGTTTTTATATCAATTATTTTTTCTTTTCCTTTCAATCTTTCTTTCATTTTAGTATTTCCAAGTTCAATTGCTTTATCAATCGCTTCATTTTTTGTCATAATTTGATCTGTTTTTTCTATTTCTACTTGTTGTTCTTTTTGAAAAGATATTGGTAACATCACATGTTTCCAAATATTTTTAACTTTCATTTCTTTTTGATGAAATGGTTTGGAATTAAAAAGCTCAAAACGATGATTGAAATATACAAATGTATAAACTATATTTTCTTTTCCTGTTCTTTTTACATCATAATAATGATAAGGAATTTCAACCTCTATTTCATACCAAACTTCTCCATAAACACGTCCTTTAGCACTCACTTTGTTTTTTACTTCATCATTTAACTTAATCTCACCACTAATAATAATATCCCCTGCTTTTACATAATCATTATTTTTTCTTATGATTTCACCACTAGATGCAGAAACACTTCTTACAATCGCATCTTTTTTAGCAACAATATTTCTAACATCTGTAGTTGTTTTCTTTTTTTCTAATTTTCTCATTTCGACACGTACAACATATTTTGTTCCAACTGTTTCAATTTCCATCCATTCAATTTTATCTTTGTTTTTCTCAACAATATTCTTTTTTATTTTTTCTAATTGTTGATAACTTTTTTTCCACTGAAATGAATGAATTCCTTCATTTTTTAATTCTTCTTTTAAAAAAGTACGTACCTCTTTGTCCAAATAAACAATTTCAATTTGGAAAATCGTATGAGATAACATATATAGAATAAGAAAACCAATTATAATACTAAAAAGTAAGATACTATTTTTTTTTAAATTATTTTTTACTTTACTCACTCCATAAGTATCTATAATAGATATATGATAAATCGTTTTTAATTCCTTTATTTTTTCATAATCTTTTTCGTAAATAGTAATGTATAATGTTTTTCGATTTATTTTTTTAATATTTAATAAAGCAATACGATGCTGTATTAAACGTTTTATAAAGCGTTCTAAGTTTTTACCTTCTACTTTTAATTTTACACGATTTTGCTGTTCTATAAATTGTTGAAATTTCATATCAATCACCTGAACTCTATTTTTTCAAATTTCCCTTTAATTAACACTTCATCTTCTAATAATCTTGTAATTGTTAAATTTTTACCAACAATTACAATCTTTTTTTGTTTGTTTAAAATAACAATTTCTGTATCACTAATTCGACTAATTTGACTATAATTAACAATATCAATTTGTTCTTCATAACAGTGCATTGAAAATTCAGTTTCTAATAAATATGAACGTATTTTTGAAATCATTTCCATTCAATACCACCTATCAAATTTTATGTATAAAACAAATAGATATGTAATCGAATAGAGTAAATTTTCAATAAATTTTACATTTATTGATATGATAC
>CAMBYP010000028.1 GCA_945872435.1 uncultured Mycoplasmatota bacterium | reverse complement strand
CAACTAGGGTTTAAATAATATTCTTTTAGTGTCTACTTTTTATTGACAAGTTCATGATTCTTTCATTGGTTCTTTTTTATTTTTTTTAATATCCATAATTACTGGTAAGATAATTGGCTTACGTCCTGTTTCTTCATAAATATATTCACTAAGACGTGAAATAATTTCACCTTTTACTTCTGAATAATTTAAATGATTTTTACATTTACTTAAAATTGCACCTTTAGCAATATCTTCAAGTTTTTTTAATAATTCCATATTATCATTTACAAGTACAAAACCACGTGTAGTAATATTTACTTTTCCAAGTAATTGATTTGTATTAGAATCAATATTTGCAATTACTACTACAATTCCATCGTTTGCCATAATTTTTCGATCTTTAATAACAGCATTACCAACATCACCAATACGATTTCCATCAATATAAATATCTCCGGCTTGAATACTTCCTGCACGGGTAATTTTTCCTTTATACATAGATAAAACATCACCGTTACCACAAACAAAAGTATTTTCTTTTGGTATTCCACATAAAATACCTGTATCAGCATGACGTTTTAGCATGCGATAATCACCATGAAATGGCATAAAATATTTTGGCTTGATTAAACGAATCATTAATTTTTGTTCTTCTTGACTAGCATGTCCAGATGTATGGATTGTACTTAAAGATGTATTTGTAAATACTTCAACACCTTTTAAATATAATTTATTAACAGTTCTAGCAATGCTTAAAGCATTACCAGGAATTGGACTTGAAGAAAAGATAACAGTATCATTTGGTTTTAATTTAATTTGACGATGTGTTCCATTAGCAATACGAGAAAGTGCTGCTAGTGGTTCTCCTTGAGAACCAGTACAAAGTAAACATACTTTTTGATCTGGCATACGGTTTGCTTCTTCAGCAGTAATAAAGATATCTTTATTTTTTATATATCCACCTTGAATAGAAATTTCAATATTTGTATCCATACTACGTCCAAAAGTAACAATTTTTCTACCATTTCTTTGACAAGTATCTACAATATGTTTTAAACGATAAATATTACTTGCAAATGTAGCAATAATAATTCTACCTTTATGTTTATAAGTTGTAAAAATTTCACTTAAAGCATTATCAACTGTAGATTCACTAGCACTCATTCCTTCATTTAATGCATTTGTAGAATCACTTAGTAACAATGTAACACCACGTTCTCCAATACGTGCCATTTTGTGTAAATTTGCCATAGGACCAATTGGTGTTAAATCAAATTTAAAGTCTCCTGTTGTAACAATAGTTCCATTACATGTTGTGATACAAATTCCGTGTGAATCAGGAATCGAGTGAGTTGTTCTAAAAAACTCAATTGTAAAGTGTTTAAATTTAACCTTTGTATCTTCTGTATAAGTATATAATGTTTTATATGTAATGTTTCTTTCCTGTAATTTTTTATTAATTAAACCAATTGCTTGGTTTGGTGCATATATTGCAGGAATATGAACAGCTTGTAATAAAAATGGAATTCCTCCAATATGATCTTCGTGTCCGTGCGTAATAAATAAAGCTTTAATTTTCTTTTCATTTTTCTTTAAAAATGTAAAGTCAGGAATGACATAGTCAATTCCCATTAACTCTCCACCAGGGAAAGTAATACCGGCATCAGTGATAATAATTTCATCTTTATGCATAAAACAATACATGTTTTTACCGACTTCACCTAAGCCTCCTAGGGCAAAAATTTTAGTATCTTCACCCAATACATCATTTTTTAAAAATTTCATTGAATCTCCTTTCTAAATAGATTCCCGACAGATAAAATAAAAAATAATTTTTTCACACGTTTTAAATTTAACTATAACATTATAATATTTTTTTTTGATTTTGTCTAGAGTCTATGTTATGATGAATATGGTGAGTTTATGAATTTAGATACATTAAAAAGAGAAGTTTTTTATATTGTAGAAGATGAATTAAAAGAACAAATGCCTTTATATGATGGTTATCAAGAGGATATTTATGAACTTATGACGTTTTTCTTGGATCAAAAAGTAGATTATAATCAATTGCCAGAAATGATAGAAGCAATGTTTTTGAATCCTCCAGAAGTTTTTGTTATTGAACCAACTGGACAATATAAAAGATATACATTAAATGCGAATGGATTGCATGAAACGGCAATTAAAAATTATGTGGATGATTATTTAAAAATAAATCCAAAAGATGAAGTTTTAGAATATTTGTTTTATACTGCTTCTATTGATGAAATTGTAAAAGCTCTTTATGAACGTGATATTTACATTATGAGAGTATTTCATAATTCAATTGTGGGAAAGAGTTTTGCGGCAACAACACCAATTCCTATGAACAAGGAAAAAGAACAAAATTCATATTTGGAAATTGTTGAAAAATTGAAAAAAGAAAAAAATGGAAAAATAGAGTTTGGAATATATTCAATGGAAACATTTGATTATCAATTTATGGAAGATGAAAGAAATAATTATAAAAAATAAGTGAAATTCTAGTAATTTCACTTATTTTCGTGTAAAATGATAGTAGGTGATAACATGGGATTATTTGACAAATTTAAAAATATATTAAAACCAAAAACAGAAGAAGAAAAAGTAGAGATAAAATCATACGATAAAGGGTTAGAAAAAACAACAAAAGAAATTAGTACAAAATTAACTTTACTAAGTAAAAGACATAAACAAATAGATGATGCTTACTTTGAAGAGTTAGAGGATATTTTAATTACAGCTGATATTGGTGTAAATACCGTTATGAATTTTATGGATCGTTTGAAAAAACGAATTAAAGAAGAATCAATTCAAGATGTGAATGATTTAAAGGAAATCATCGTAGATGAAATGTTTGTTATCTATGTAAATAATCAAATTTTAGTTAATAAAATAAATTATAATCAAAATGGGTTAACTGTTTTATTGTTTGTTGGAGTAAATGGCGTAGGAAAGACAACAACAATTGGAAAACTTGCAAACAAATTAAAAAAAGAGGGCAAGAAAGTTTTATTAATTGCTGGAGATACATTTCGTGCAGGTGCTACAGAACAACTAGTAGAATGGGGAAATCGTACCAATACAGATGTAGTTTTTAAGGAAAATGCAGATCCTTCTAGTGTAATTTATGATGGATTAGAGAAAGCTACAAAAGAAAATTATGATGTTGTTTTAATTGATACAGCTGGAAGATTACAAAATAAAGAAGGATTAATGAAAGAATTAGAAAAAATGAATCGTGTAATTGGAAAAATCGTTCCCAATGCACCACATGAAACTTTACTTGTAATTGATGCAACTACAGGTCAAAATGGAATTATGCAAGCAAAAAGCTTTAAAGAAATTACAAATATTACTGGAATTGTTTTAACAAAGTTAGATGGAACTGCTAAAGGGGGAATTGTTTTAGCAATTAAAGATGAAGTAAATATTCCTGTAAAATATGTTGGACTTGGTGAACAAGAAGAAGATTTAAGAATCTTTGATATTGAAAAATATATTTACGGATTATTTAAAGGCTTTGCAGGTGATGAAAATGATGAAAAGTAGTTTTGAAGAAACAAATATTCCTGGTTTATATGATTGGAAACAAAAAATTGGTTTTTTTGTTCAATTTATGTCTTTTGTTATATTCTTGATTTGTTTTATTTTAAATATGATAAAACGTATTGATACAAAATGGTTATTTCTAGTTTTAGTTGTTTTACTTGGTTCAATGGCTTATAATAATTATATGGTATTTCATCGTAAATATTTTACAGTACTTTATTTCATTGGAGCTATAGTATGTATGATAATCTTTGGAGGGATGATTATTGGATCATAGAAGTTATATGATTATTTTATATGATTATTATAAAGAATTACTAACAACAAAACAGCAACAATATTTTGAAGGATACTATTTTGAAAATGAATCACTTCAAGAATTAAGTGAAAATTATGAAGTAAGTAGAAATGCAGTTCATAAACAAGTAAAAGATGCAGAAGATAAATTAGTGGAGTATGAAAAAAAACTAGGGTTATATCAAAAAAGAATAAAAATTTTACAAATTATAGATTCTATGGATGAGAAAATCAAAGAACAAATAGAAATACTAATATAAAGGGGAAGGGTGATACTATGTTTGATCATATTAGTTATATTAATAATAATTCAGCTGAAGTAAAATTGAAAGATGGGGTACCTCTTCAAGGAAATATCATGAATCTACATGTTATGTTTGAAGATGATGATAAAAAAATATTAGGCGAAGTAGAAGATATTACGAAAGATAGTGTTAAAATTAATTTTTTAGGTGAAGTTGTAAATGGCAAATTTGTGGGTGGAGTATTACGTAAACCAAAATTGTCTGCAACGATCCGTGTTATTACAGAGGAAGAAATTAAAATGATTGTGGGAGTTCCTGCTCCTGGTAAGTTTTTAATTGGATATTCACCACTTTATGATAATCAACCAATTTATGTTGATATTAATGATTTATTTAGTAATCATTTGGCTATTTTTGGAAATACGGGTAGTGGTAAATCTTGTGGTGTTGCTCGTATTTTGCAAAATGTATTTGAAAATAATTTATTACAACCATATCGTGCTAATTTCTTTATTTTCGATGCATATGGAGAATATCATAATGCTTTTTCAAAATTACATGAGATTAATCCTAATTATTATTTCAAATTTTATACTACAAATGAACGTCAAACAGAGGGAGAATTACTTCGTATACCTCTTTGGTTATTAGATGTTGATGATTGGGCTTTATTACTTCGTGCAACGAGTCATTCACAACTTCCAATTATTGAAAGAATGATTAAATTAACTCGTATTTTTGCTGAAGATGATAGTCAAGCATTAAAATATAAGAATCATTTAATTGCCAAAGCGATTATGACCATTCTTTATACAAACCAAACTTCTACAAGTAAAAGAAATGATATTTTTACAATTTTAGAAACTTGTTCAACTCCTCAATTTAATTTAGAGGCACCAGTTCAAGGAATTGGATATACTAGAAAATTTAGAGAGTGTTTTATTATTGATTCTCAAGGTTCATTTGTAGAAAGTGTATTGGTTACAAAATATATTTCTGATTTTATCGATGATGATTTGGATAAATATGAAACGACAAAACTTAGTTACTTTACATTGGAAGATGTAGAAAAAGCACTTAATTTTACTTTGATTAGTGAAGGACTTTTAAATAATGAACAAACATATAATGATGCTGTTACTTTAAAAGTAAAATTACATGCCATTGTAATTAGTGAAAATGCAAAATATTTATCATATCCTAAATTTATTACAGTGAATGAATATATCGCATCATTAGTGGCAGTAGGTAATCATAAAGCACAGATTATTAACTTTAATATGGAAGATATTGATGATTGGTTTGCAAAAGTAATTACAAAAGTATATACCAAAATGTTATTTGATTTTACAAAAAATTTACCAAAAAGAGCATCACTTCCATTTCATGTCTTTTTAGAAGAAGCACACCGTTATGTACAAAATGATACAGATAAAGATTTAATCGGTTATAATATATTTGATCGTGTTGCCAAAGAAGGGCGTAAATATGGACTTATCTTTAATTTAATTAGTCAACGTCCTGTAGAAATTTCTGAAACAGTAATTTCACAATGTACAAATTTTATTATCTTTAAAATGAATCATCCACGTGATTTGGAATATATCAAAAAGATGCTACCAAATATTAGTGCTGAAATTGTAGAAAAGCAAAAAAGTTTACAGCCAGGTACTTGTGTTGCTTTTGGTAAAGCATTCCGTGTTCCAATGATTATTCGTATGGATATGCCAAATCCAGAACCATCAAGTAGCAACTGTGATGTAATTGATACATGGAGTGTACATTGATGAATTGATTGAAAGTAAATATATTTACTTTCTTTTTTTTCTCTATTATTATATAATGAATAAGGTGATATACATGTTTGAAAGTTTAGGAGATCGTTTACAAAATGCGATACATAAAATAAAAGGCTATGGAAAAATTACAGAGCAAAATATTGATGAAATTGCTCGTGAAATTCGTCTTGCTCTATTAGAAGCAGATGTTAACTATCAAGTAGTAAAAGAATTTATTAAAAATGTAAAAGAAAAAGCACTTGGAGAAGAAGTACAAAAAAGTTTAAAACCAAGTGAATTGTTTGTAAAAATTGTAAAAGATGAATTAGTAGAGTTACTTGGTGGAGATAAAGTAGACTTAAATGTTACTGGTAATCCTGCGACACTTATGTTAGTTGGACTTCAAGGTAGTGGTAAAACAACAACAATTGGAAAACTTGCTAATTTATTTCGTAAGAAATATAAAAAGAAACCATTATTAGTTGCATGTGATGTTTATAGACCAGCAGCTATTGATCAATTAAAACAATTAGGAAAAGAATTAAATATAGAAGTGTATTCAGAAGGAAAAGGAAATCCAGTAGAAATTTCTAGAAATGCAATTCAATATGCGAAAGAAAAACATTTTGATTATGTTTTAATCGATACTGCAGGACGTTTACATATTGATGATACTTTAATGACTGAATTAGAAAATATTGAACAAGAAATACATCCAGATGAAGTATTACTTGTAATTGACAGTATGATGGGTCAAGATGCGATTCATGTTATTTCTACTTTCCATGAAAGATTAAAATTAACTGGTGCAATCTTAACAAAGTTAGATGGTGATACTAGAGGTGGTGTTGCACTTTCTATTCGTCATTTAACGCATGTACCAATTAAATTTGTTGGTGTTAGTGAAAAAATGGATGGATTAGAAGAATTCTATCCAGATCGTATGGCAAGTCGTATTTTAGGTATGGGAGATATCATGAGTATGCTTGAAAAAGCAGAAAGTGTGATCGATGAAGAAGAAGCTAAAAATACTGCTCAAAAAATGAGCAAAGGAACTTTTGACTTCGAAGATTTTTTAGCAGCAATGAAGCAAATCAAAAAATTAGGACCATTAGAAAATTTAATTAAAATGTTACCTGGTGCTTCTAAAATGGGATTAAATAATGTGAAGGTAGATCCAAAAGATATGGCACATGTAGAAGCAATTATTTTATCTATGACACCATATGAAAGAAGACATCCAGAAATATTAAAAGCAAGCCGTAAAAAGAGAATTGCAAATGGTAGTGGAAGAACTGTAGAAGAAGTAAATCGTTTAGTAAATCAATTTGAACAAATGAAAAAAATGATGAAACAAATGAAAAATGGAAATATGAAAATGCCTTTTTAAGGCATTTTTTATGAAATAAAAACATGACCATGACAAATTTCTTATACAAAAATAATATTTTCTCATATGATAGATTAGGTAAGGGGGATTAAAATGTTTAGAAATCAATGTTGTGGAAGACCTATGATGGGAATGCAACAACCAATGATGCCAATGAACGGTAATGGTTGTGGATGTCCAATTGTGGAACCAACAATTACAAAATGTGTAGAAAAAGAATTTTTTCATGAAGTACCACATGTATGCCCAATTCACACTCATGTAATTAATCGTCATGTTTATAAACATACTTATTCACCACAATTTACTTGCTCTGAAGAAAATCAAGTGGTTAATTTAGATTGTGGTAAATGCAGTCAATTTATGCAATAAGAGTCTATTGAAATAGACTCTTGTTTTTGATATTATGAAGTTGGGTGATATCATGAAGCATGAAATGAAATTACAACATGGTCCTTTTCTATTAATAGAAAAGGGAAGTAAAACAATCGAATTAAGATTAAATGATGAAAAAAGGAAAAAAGTTAAAGTGGGAGACAAAATTGTATTTACTGATCAAACTACTGGTATGAAAATGATAACAGAAGTAATAGCTCTTCATCCATATCAAAGTTTTAAAGAGTTGTATCAACATTTTTCTCCAAATGTGTTAGGGTATCAAGAAGGAGAAGCAGCTAATCCAAAAGATATGGAGTTATATTATTCTTTAGAAGAACAGGAAAAATATGGTGTACTAGGGATAGAAATAAAAAAACAAGGATCTATTTTTGAATAGGTCCTTTTTGATATTCTGCTTGATATAATTTTTTTTGTTCTTCTAAAGGGAAAGGTAAAGAATAACAACTTGTAATTCGTTGTTCTAATTTTAGCATGTTACTATTTCCTTTTGAATATGTTGTGATAAGAGGAAGATTCATTGCTTTTTTTATTTGGTTTAAATATTGCTTACCGGTTTTTGAAAATCCTAATACTCTAATATATTCAATTTCTTTCATATTAGCAGCTTCTTCTTTTGTAAAGTTACATAGAATATGTGTTAACATTCTTTGAATACGATTGTATGTATATCGTTTCGTTTTTAATAAATGAATAAATTCTTGGTAAGAATTGGCTTTTATAATTGCTTTTTGAATTCTAGTATTCATTCCTTTATCTACAGTTTGAAATTGTTCTAAACGATTCCAATTAATGATAATTTGATATTTTAAATAAGAAAAATATTGTTCGTTTGTAAGAATTGGTGTGTTGATTGTATGCAAGGTATCATGAGGAACATATTTAGTAATATCTCTGTTATTTAATAATAAATTTCTAATACTTTCAGCACTTGTGATATGGTTTTCTGATAAACTATGATAATCATTGGTTCTTTGAATGGAAATTGGTGTAATATATGCATTTTGCTTTATGATTTCGCGAATATATGAAAGAGCTAGAGTATCATTAGGAAGTTTAATTATTTTTCCAGTAATCTTTTCTAATGCATAAGATAGGGCAGTGGGATAATTTTTTCCTTCTTGCATTTTTTCTTTGATGAGTTGTTGATATTCAGGGTGTTCGAGTTGTGTTTTGGCTAAATTTTGGAATAGTTCTATTTGATTTGTTTCACTTCCGAAAACAATTTTATCTACTTTTAATTCTTTTAATATAGAAATCGCACCATGTGCAAAATAATCGGCACTTTGACAGGCAAAAGGAAAAGGAAGTTCTATTACTAAATCACAGTGATGATTTAAAGATAGTTCTGTTTTCTGCCATTTATTTAAAATGCTTACTTCACCACGCTCTAAAAAATTACCACCTAAAACAATGATAATTGGATCGTTCGGAAATTGTTTTTTAATGGTTTCTAACAAATATAAATGACCATTATGTAATGGATTAAATTCTGCGATTACACCAATTGCCATAGTATCACCTCGGCTAATAATATAACATGTTTTTTATAATTTGTCATTTATTCTTTTTTTTGTTATAATCTTTACTACTGAGGAGGAAACTATGAGTTCATTTTTAAAGCAATATGAAAAATTAGAACAACAAGAACAAAAACAAATGAGAAATGTTTCTTATTATTGTCATATGTTAAATCAGTTATATTTTGAACAAGAAAAGAATCATTTAAATTCATTATCTATTCAGCTTAGAACTACATTACTTGTTCAAAAAGAAATATTAGGATATAATTTTCCTCTTTATTTATTACATCATATCTTTCATTTACATACAATTCCATTGGAAAAATTAGACGATATTTTAAACTTTGTTGGTATTTCTTATTTTCAATTAAAAAATCATCAATTTTCATTTATGTATCAAAATCAATTTTATCAATTAATAGATTTTTCATTTTTTTCGTTATCAAAAAGTTTGCAAGAAAAATTACATGAAGATTCTATTGCTTTCACAGAAATCCAATCTAAGTATCAAGCAAAGCGAAATTGTCATACTCTAGCTTCTATACTTTCAAAAGAAGTAGATGGTGAAGTATATATTGGGTATTTACAGTTTCCTCAAATGAAAATGTTACATTCCTGGTGTGTAAAAGAAAATACAGTATATGATACCATGTATCAATTTGTTCTTTCTTGGAATTTGTATGAAAAAATTGTATCACCAATTGATATGATTGCAATTTCTAATAAAGATTTAAATCAAGAGTATAAAAATGAAGATGGAATTGTTGTCCCATATCCTATTTATTTGTATTGTAATTATTTGAATGATATTGGTGAAAAGTAATTTGCAATTTTTATTACTTTTTAGTATAATGTGAAACGTGGGTGGTGAAATATGAATATTGATTTGACAAAATTGAAGAGTCATATTGTTTCAAGTGTTGAGTTTGATCAAGATATACAAATTCCAGAAGAGTTATTAAAACAATCTGATTTGTTAGCATTAAAACAAACTCATGTAACTGGAATGTTGTATTTGGATGCAATTGATGCCTATACTTTAAAGATGAAAATTAGTGGTATTATGGTGTTACCTTGTGCTGTTACATTAAAGCCAGTTGATGTACCATTTGATATTTCTGTTGATGATTCTTTAGAACATTTATATGAAGAAATGGATGAAAGATTAAAAAATATAGAAAATAGTATTGATATTTTACCAATTATATGGGAAAATATATTGATAGAAATTCCCATGAGAGTTGTAAGCGACGAAGCCAAAAATTTATCATTGCATGGTGATGGCTGGGAACTTATAACTGATGAGAAACCAAAAAAAGTAATGAATCCTGAATTGGAGAAGTTAAAAGATTTACTATAAGAAAGAGGTGAATGGAAATGAAATTAGAAATTCAATTATTTGCAGTACCATTTAGAAAAACTAGTAAAACTAGAAAAAGAATGCGTCGTACACATTACAAAATTTCTGCAAATGAAATGACAACATGTCCAAAATGTGGAGCTACAATTAAACCTCATAGAGTTTGTAAAAATTGTGGAACTTATAAAGGAAAAGAAGTTGTAACAATGAATAAGGAAGAAGCTTAATGCTTCTTTTTTTCATTGAAAAAACATTTGTTTTATGATACGATATTGAAAGATAAGCTAGGGGTGAAAACATGTTAAAGGATAAAAAAGGGTTTGCAGTTTCTGGTATTTTATATCCTCTTTTTATTATATTTATTGGTTTAATTATTGGGTTAGTAGGTACATATGTGAATCGTAAACTTTTGTTTGATCGAATGAAGCAAGATGTTTTAAGTGAAGTAGATTATGGGAAAAATATTTTAGAAGGGGGAATGCTATTATATTATAAAGGATCTGTAGAACCAATTACAGTCGATGGTGTATTAAAGGTTCCTGATATGAGTGGAAATGGGAATCATGGTGAAATGGTGAACTTTAAATCAAATATGAGAAATGAAGGTGGAAAAATTGTATTTGATGGAACAAATAATTATGTAAAAGCCCCTAATGTACTAAATGGACGTTCTACGTTTACGATAGAAATGTTATATTTGCCAAAAAAACAAGGTGTTTCACAATATTATTTTGGATTAACTTCAAATCAATTTGGTTTACAGACAACAGATGCTAGTACACATAATTTTTATTATAATACTTCAAAAAATGTTTCAATTAATAGTGGTGGGAATGGCATTAATCAATTAACTTATGTTGCTTATGTAGTAGAAAATGGAAAAGTAACTTCTTATATTGACGGTAAAAAAATTACAACATCTACTTTAAGTGGAGGATTAAATGTATCTGGTTCTTATTTAGGTTTAGGTGCAACAGGTACTGGTACTAATTTTGCTCAAATGGATTGTTTTTCATTTAGAATATATAGTTATGCTCTTAATGAAGATGAAATTTATCACAATTATCGTATTGATTATAATGAACTTACAAAAAATACAGTAGGTGATACAAGCCACAGTAATGGTAATTATGTGACTAATGGCTTAATGGTAGATTTAGATGGTGTTAATAACGCAGGCAATGGCAGTCACAACAGTAATACAAGTACAACAAAAAGTGTATGGAAAGACTCTAGTGGTAATCAAAATGATTGTACTTTATCTGGATTTAATTATTCTACTAGTAGTGGTTGGAATGAAATTGGACTTACTTTCGATGGTGTAGATGATACTTGTATTTTAGATGATTTAAAACCAACCCAATTTACTATCTCACTGGCGTTAACCCCTTATTCATATAATAGTAGACATGTCGTTTTTACTAGATGGTATGGATATACTGTGGAAATTAATGCTGATGGAACAGTATCATTCGGAATGGATGCAACAGCAGGCTCAAGTTATTTAAAGACAACAAGCAATGTTACTTTTGGTCAAGTAAATTACATTACTGTTACATTTGATGGAACTAAGATGTTAATTTATTTAAATGGAGTAAAAGCTGCAGAAAGAAATTCTACTTATTTAAATTATGGAAATAATAAAACAAATGATACAAGAATTAGTCATAATTTTTATGATGCCCCATTTAAAGGAATTATGCATCATGTTATGATGTATGATAGAGCCCTAACACAATCTGAAGTGACACAAAATTATAATACAGATAAAAGTAGATATTAGTTTGTAATTTTTAAAATATGTGATATACTATTACTAGTTTTTGAAATGTGATGAAAAAGAGGAGTAAAATATTTTCTTATAAAAGAGACTCTATGGTTGGTGAAAATAGAGATAAGAGATATTTGAAGGTAGCTTTGGAACAGATTATTTGAATGATAGTAGAATAAAACGTTTATCCGCGTTAAGGATTCAAGATAGTAGTTTACTATAAATTAAGGTGGTACCACGTGAAACACGTCCTTATTCAGGATGTGTTTTTTTATTATTGAGAAAGGATATCATATGGAAGAAGTCATCAACTTATTTGAGAATTATGTTCAAAAATTTGATTTATCTGATTTTGATTTAAAAAGAAAATATGATCATTCTTATCGGGTGATGAAATTGTCTGAAGAAATTGCTGAATCATTGAATTTAAGTGCTGATGAAATATTGCTTGCAAAAGTAATAGGTTTATTACATGATATTGGTAGATTTCATCAATTGGAAGTTACTAAAAGTTATGATGATAGTAAATTGGACCATGCCGATTATGGAGTTCAATATTTGCGTGAAAGTGGATTACTGAAACAAGCAAATCTTCCAAAAGAATGGCATTCTATTATTTTAACTGCAATTCAATTTCACAATAAATTTATGATTACCAAAGATTTAGATGAGCAGACATTGTTATTTTCAAAAATAATTCGTGATGCAGATAAAATTGATATTATGAAATTAAGTTGTAATATGAATCAGAAAAAGTTGGGAAGTTTACATCAAAGGGTAATTGATGAGTTTTATGAAAATCATTCTATTCATGTAACTTCTAATCTTAGTTTTGCAGATTTTGTTTTAGTAAGATTAGCATTTTTATATGATTTAAATTTTAAAAAGAGTTTTTTATTAGTAAAAGAAATGAACTGGCTTGAAACATATTATCATTCATTAGGTGACTGTAAACAATTATTGCCATATTTTGAATGGATTCAAAAATATTTAGATAAAAAGATAAAGGAGGATTCTTATGTTAGATACAAAATATAATGCAAAAGAAGTAGAAAAGGGAAAATATAAAGTATGGAAAGAGAAAGGTTATTTTACAAGTGGAGATTTATCTAAAAAACCATATGCGATAGTAATTCCACCTCCTAATGTAACTGGTAAATTACATTTAGGTCATGCTTGGGATACAACTTTACAAGATATTTTAATTCGTTATAAAAGAATGGATGGTTATGATGCTTTATGGCTTCCAGGAATGGATCATGCTGGTATTGCAACGCAAGCAAAAGTAGATGCAAAGCTACGTGCGGAAGGAATTAACCCTCGTGAAATGGATCGTGAAGAATGGTTAGAACATGCTTGGAAATGGAAAAAAGATTATGCTTTAAATATTCATAATCAATGGGAAATGATGGGATTAAGTCTTGATTATACCAAAGAACGTTTTACTTTAGATGAAGGACTTAGTGATGCAGTAAAACATGTTTTTGTAACACTTTATAACAAAGGACTTATTTATCGTGGAGAACGAATTATTAACTGGGATCCAAAAGCTATGACAGCACTTTCTAATGAAGAAGTAATTTATAAAGATGTTGAAGGAGCTTTCTATCATTTGAAATATATGATTGAAGGAACAGATGAATATTTAGAGGTAGCAACAACAAGACCAGAAACTTTATTTGGTGATACTGCAGTAGCTGTTAATCCAAAAGATGATAGATATAAACATTTGATTGGTAAGTCAGTTGTATTACCTATTGTTAATAAATTAATTCCAATCATTGGAGATGAACATGCTGATATGGAATTTGGAACAGGTGTCGTTAAAATTACACCAGCACATGATCCAAATGATTTTGAAGTAGGAAATCGTCATCATTTAGAGCGTATTATTGTAATGAATCCTGATGCTACGATGAATGAAAATGCTTTGAAATATTGTGGTATGGATCGCTTTGAATGTCGTGAAGCATTGGTAAAAGATTTAAAAGAAATGGGAATTTTGATTTCGATTGAAAAAATGACCCATTCGGTTGGACATAGCGAAAGAACTGATGTCATGGTAGAACCATATTTATCAAAACAATGGTTTGTTAAAATGAGACCACTTGCAGATGCTGTATTAAAAAATCAAAAAAATCCTGAAACAAAAGTTAATTTTGTCCCAGAACGTTTTGAAAAAATAATGAATCATTGGATGGAAATTACATATGATTGGTGTATTTCACGCCAATTATGGTGGGGTCATAGAATACCTGCCTGGTATAAAGGTGATGAAATATATGTTGGTGTTGAAGCGCCAAAAGAAGATGGATGGGTACAGGATAAAGATGTGTTAGATACATGGTTTTCTAGTGCTTTATGGCCTTTTTCAACACTTGGTTGGCCAGAAGATACTGATTTATTAAAACGTTATTATCCAAATAATGTTTTAGTAACTGGTTATGATATTATTCCATTTTGGGTAAATCGTATGACATTCCAAGGATTAGAATTTACTGGTAAAAGACCTTTTAAAGATTGCTTAATTCACGGTTTGATTCGTGATAAAGAAGGAAGAAAGATGAGTAAATCTTTAGGAAATGGGGTAGATCCAATTGATGTGATTGATAAATATGGTGCAGATGCTCTTCGTTATTTCTTAGCGACAGCAACTGCTCCTGGTATGGATTTACGTTATGATGAAGAAAAGGTTGCATCAACATGGAATTTTATTAATAAACTTTGGAATGCTTCTCGTTTTGTTTTAATGAACTTAGATGGATTTACAAAAGAAGACATCGTGTTTGATGATTTAACAATTTCTGATAAATGGATTTTAACAAAGTTGGAAAAAACAATTCAAGTTGTTCGTAAACATATGGATAAATATGAATTCCATGTAGTTGGTAGTGAATTATATCGTTTTATTTGGGATGATTTTTGTGATTGGTATATTGAACTTACCAAAGGAGCTATGACAAACACAACAAAATCAGTGTTAGTAAAAGTATTAACAAGTATTTTAAAAATGTTACATCCATTTATGCCATATGTAACAGAAGAAATTTATTTAATGATGCCTATTCATGAAGAATCAATTATGATTAGTTCATATCCAGTTTATGAAGAAAGTTATATATTTGAACAAGAATCAAAACAAATGGAAGAAATGATAGATTTTATTACACGTGTTAGAACTTATAAATTAGAACAAAAAGTGCCAAAAGATGCAAAAGTATATTATAAAGGTTTAGAAAAAGACCTAGTATTTAAGTTATTGAAAGTTCAAAATACAGTAGATTGTTTAGATGAAAATATGAAAAAACAAATCATTCGTAGTAATTATGAACATTTTCAAATTGCATATTCATTTGATCAATCAAAAAATCAACAAGAATTAAAAGAAAAATTAGAAAAAGAATTATTACAATTAACTACTTCTATTGAAAGACGTAAAAAATTATTGTCTAATCAAGGATATGTGAGTCATGCACCTGAGTCAATTGTTAACAAAGAAAGAGAAAACTTACAATTAGAAGAGAAAAGAAAAGAAGAAGTAGAACAAAAAATTTCTGATTTAAAATAAAGTAAATGATTTTCATTTACTTTTTTTG
>CAMBYP010000027.1 GCA_945872435.1 uncultured Mycoplasmatota bacterium | reverse complement strand
CACGTGGAACATTGCTTGTTTATAGTTTCACGTGGAACATTGCTTGTTTATAGTTGCTTTTTTTATCGAATGATAAAAAAAGCCTTTATAAAAGGCTAATTTTCTGTTGTTTCTACTTCTTCTTGTTTTTCAATAGTTGCTACGGTGCTTACTAATTGTTCATCTTTTAAATTAATTAATTTTACTCCTTGTGCTACTCTTCCTGTAGTAGAAATTTGTTCAGATGATAATCTTATGATAATTCCACTATTTGTAATTATCATTAAATCCTCATTTCCTGTCACAATTTTAAAGGCCACAATGTTTCCGTTTTTTTCAGTAATATTTAATGCCTTAACACCTTTGCTGCCCCTGTGTGTTTTTCTATATTCATTAATATCGGTTCTTTTTCCATAACCTTTTTCAGTCACAACTAATACTTCTTGACTGTTATTGGCTATTTCACATCCTACTGCTTTTCCTTTGTCCATATCAATTCCACGAACACCTGAAGCAGTTCTTCCCATTACACGTATTTCATTTTCATCAAATCGAATCATTCTTCCATTAGATGAAGCAATTAAAATTTCATTTTCACCTGTAGTTTTTTTGACAGAAATTAATTGATCATTCTCTTTCAAAGTAATTGCTATTTTACCGTTAGAACGAATATTATCAAATTCTTTTAGTTCTGTACGTTTTACAATACCATTTTGTGTACAAAACACCACATATTTTGCGTCATCATTGCCACTTACTTTCAACACTGTTTTGATTTTTTCATCTTTATCTAACGGTAATAAATTTATTATTGGTAATCCTTTCGATTGTCTACTAAATAAAGGAACTTCATATCCTTTCATTCTATATACTTTTCCTTTATCACTAAAGAACATAATGTAATCATGAGTAGTCATAGAAATTAAACTTTCAACAAAATCTTCTTCATTTGTAGACATACCTTTTACTCCTACGCCTCCACGATTTTGTGTTTTATAATTTTCACTATTCATTCTTTTGATATATCCTTTATCTGTCAACGTGATAACTATATCTTCTACTGGTATTAAAGATTCATCTTCAATATAATCAATTGCTGACATATCAATATAAGTTCTGCGTTCATCACTATATTTCCTTTTGATTTCTAAAAGTTCTTCTTTGATTATATTAAGAACTTTTTCGTCGCTTTCTAAAATAGAACGTAGCTCTTTAATTTGTTTTAACAATTCTGCTAATTCATTTTCTATTTTTTCGCGTTCTAAACCAGTTAAACGACGTAATTTCATTTCTAATATTGCATTTGCTTGAATTTCACTTAATCCAAAACGTTCCATCAAACCTGCTCTTGCAATATCATCTGATTTTGCTGCTTTAATTAACTTTATAATCTCATCAATGTTATCTAAAGCAATTTTTAATCCTTCTAAAATATGTACTCTTTTTTCTGCTGCATTTAAATCAAATTTTGTTCTTCTAATGATAACTTCTTTTTGAAAATCAATGTATTTTTCAATAATTGCTTTTAGTCCCAATGTTTTTGGTACACCCTGATCAAGCATTAAAAATGTAATCCCATAATTTGTTTGGAATGCAGTGTGTTTGTATAATTTATTTAACACTACTTGAGCGTTCGCATCTTTTTTCAAAGTAATAGTTATTTTAATTCCATCTTTTAAATCAGAATGATAGTCTGATATTCCTTCAATTACTTTATTATGAACTAATTCAGCTACTTTATTTTTTAATTCTAAAGTGTTTACACCATAAGGAACTTCGTCAATGATTATGTAATTTCTACCATGATTTTCCTCAATATGTGCTTTACTTCTAATGGTTATAGTTCCCTTACCAGTTTCGTATGCTTTCTTGATTCCACTGTTACCAAGAATTGTTGCACCGGTTGGAAAATCTGGACCTTTAATGTAATTCATTAATCCCATAACATCTATATCAGGATTATCAATATATGCTACACAACCATCAATAACTTCACCTAAGTTATGAGGTGGAATATTTGTTGCCATTCCAACTGCTATACCGGTTGTTCCATTTACTAAAATATTTGGGAAACGAGAAGGTAATACTTTAGGTTCTTCTTCCGATTCATCAAAGTTTGGAGTAAAATCAACAGTATCTTTATTAATATTTCTAAGCAATTCCAAAGATATTTTTGATAATCTAGATTCCGTATAACGCATTGCTGCTGCTCCGTAACCTTCAATATTTCCAAAGTTTCCATGACCATCAACTAACATATATCTATATGAAAAATCTTGAGCCATACGTACCATTGCTTCATAAATTGAAGAATCACCGTGTGGATGGAATTTTCCCATAACATCTCCGACGATTCTAGCACTTTTTTTATGCGCCTTGTCAGGTGTATATCCTGATGAATACATTGAATACAAAATTCTTCTATGTACTGGTTTCAACCCATCGCGTAAATCAGGTAAAGCACGTGCAGTAATAACACTCATTGAATATTCTAAGAATGATTTGCGTACTTCTTCCACTATATTTTGTTCTTTTAATCTATCCATTGTGTACCCCCTTACACATCTAACATTTCTGCAAATGTAGCATTTGTTTCAATAAATTCTCTTCGTGGTTCTACTTCTTCTCCCATTAATTGTGAGAATACTTGATCTGCTTGAACCATATCATCTACTGTGATTTTTCTTAAAACTCTTTTATGTATATCCATAGTAGTTTCATTTAATTCTTCAGCATCCATTTCTCCTAAACCCTTCATTCGAGCTATCTCATATTTTGTATTTGAATTTAAACTAGAAATATACTCATCTCTTTCTTCTTCATTTAGAACGTATTTAATCGTTTTTCCATGCTTAATTACATATAATGGTGGTTGAGCAGCATATACATGTCCTGCTTCAACAATCGGTCTAAAAAAGCGATAAAATAATGTTAATAATAATACTCTAATATGTGAGCCATCTACATCGGCATCAGTCATGATAATAATTTTGTCATATCTTAATTTTGATAAATCAAATTCTTCGCCAATTCCTGTACCAAAGGCTGTTATAATTGTTCTAATTTCTTCATTTCCAAGTGCACGATCAAGCCTTGCTTTTTCTACATTTAGTATTTTACCACGTAGTGGTAAAATTGCTTGAGTCATACTATTTCGCCCTTTAATAGCACTTCCACCAGCTGAATCTCCTTCGACTAAGAAAATTTCACACTCACTTGCATCTTTGCTTTTACAATCAGATAATTTACCATAAAAGTTGGTAATATCAAGATCACCTTTGCGTCGTGTTAATTCTCTGGCCCTTTTTGCAGCAATTCTAGCTTTAGCAGCGACCATTGCTTTTTCAATAATGGCTTTAGCTTGATCAGGATTTTCTAATAAGAACCTTTCAAAACCTTCTCCAAAAACGCTGGATGCAATTTTTCTTACTTCAGAATTTCCTAATTTTGTCTTTGTTTGTCCTTCAAATTGTGGATCAGGATGTTTACAAGAAACAATTAATGTCAATCCCTCTTTTACATCATCACTACTTAAATTATCATCTTTTTCCTTTAATATATTATTTTTTCTAGCGTAATTATTTAAGACACGAGATAATGCCATTTTTACTCCATCTTCGTGAGTTCCACCCTCTGGTGTATGAATATTATTTACAAATGAATATATACTTGCAGAATAACCTGTATTATATTGTAATGCAGCTTCAATACTAATGTCACTATCCATTCCTTCTACATGAATAATTGTTTCATGAATTGGAGTCTTTGATTTATTTAAATATTTTACATATTCACTAATTCCACCTTCATATACAAACTCTTCACGTTTTTTTTCTAAATCATTTCGATCATCACATAAAATAATTCGTAATCCTTTATTTAAAAATGCAAGTTCTCTTACTCTTTCCTTTAAAATTTCATAATCAAACGTAGTGGTTTCAGTAAAAATAGTTGGATCTGGCTTAAACGTGACAGTTGTTCCTGTTCGCTCTAAGTCACATTCTCCTATCACTTTTAAATGATCTACGGTTTTTCCACCATTTTCAAAACGTACAAAATGTATTTTACCATTTTGATATACTTTAACTTCAACCCAAACACTTAATGCATTTACAACACTAGCACCTACTCCATGAAGTCCACCAGATACTTTGTATCCTCCTCCACCGAATTTACCACCAGCATGTAGTACTGTATAAACAGTCTCTACAGTTGAAATACCTGTTTTTGGATGAATTCCAGTAGGAATACCTCTTCCGTCATCCTTTACAGTAATAGAATTATCCTTATTAACAATAATTTCAATATCATCACAATATCCAGCTAAAGCTTCGTCAATAGCATTATCTACAATTTCCCATACAAGGTGATGTAGTCCTCTAGAACTTGTAGACCCTATATACATACCAGGACGCTTTCTTACCGCTTCTAATCCCTCTAAAACTTGAATATCAGAGGCATTATAATGTTCAATCTTTTCTTCCATAATTTACACCTCACTCTTGCTTATCAATTTTCCATCATGAATATGAATTAAATTAGATTTATTAATTAAATTATGATCTAATAATTCTAATTCAGTTGTTGTAATAATAGTTTGTGCATTTTTACCTATATGTTTTAATAAATTATTTCGTTTTATAAAATCTAATTCACTAAAAACATCATCTAATAATAATATCGGAGTATCTTTTTTGTAGTCTTGAAACAATTTAATTTCAGCTAATTTTAATGCTAATACAGCTAATCTCTGTTGACCTTGAGAACCATAAAATTTTAAATCTTTACCATCTAAGAGAAATTGTATATCATCTTTATGAGGGCCAACCATTGTTGAACCAATTTTTCTTTCTACTTCCTTATGTTTTGACAATTTAGTAACCAATTGATCTTTGTAAGAAATGTCAGAATTTAAATCAATATTTGTATGATAATTCAAAATAAAATTATCTAACCCTGAGATATCTTTAAATATTTCAGTAATATAATGATTTATTTTATCAATAAATTTTTTACGCATCTGATATAGTAATGATGCTTTTTCGATAAAATATTGGTCTAATATTTGAATATAACTATCATCAATATATCCTGTTTTTATATTTTGTTTTAAACAATCATTTCGCATTTTTAATAACTTATTATAATCATTTAAAACATCTAAATATGTAGAA
Organism: uncultured Mycoplasmatota bacterium; assembly: GCA_945872435.1. Taxonomy (GTDB): domain Bacteria; phylum Bacillota_I; class Bacilli_A; order RF39; family UBA660; genus UMGS2016. The sequence goes on along the minus strand of CAMBYP010000027.1, from coordinate 10,949 downwards.
TACAATTGCGATAATTCAACATTTATGTACCTTCTTCTTATAGATGGACCACCTTTTATTAAATCTAAATCTTCCGGATAAAAAATAATAATATTCATATGTGAAATATAATCACTTATTTTTTTTATTTCACTTTGATTTAACTTTAATAACTTTTTGCTTTTGGATAGTCCAATTTCTAACTGTTTTTGATCTTCTTCTATCATGAGAACACCTTTAATATATGAAACCTTTTCATTCATTTTTATTAATGTATTATCTATAGAAGAACGATGAGATTTAGTCATTCCCAAAACATAAATTGCTTCTAATAAATTTGTTTTACCTTGAGCATTGTTTCCATAAATAATATTAATTGAAGGAGAAAATGTAAGATTTAATACATCATAATTTCGAAAATTGCTTATATAGATATTTTTTAAATACATACCCACCCTCTTTTCTGCAAAAAATGCCCATATTTGAGATTTTATGTATAAAAAGGTACTCCTATACACACTTATTATTATACCATAAATAAAGACAAAAAAATAAAAAAACAAGTAAAAAATTACTTGTTTTATAATATTTTTTTCTTTCTTAAAATTGATTCTAATTTTGTCGCTCTTAAAATTTGATTTTCTAGAGAACCATAAGAAATGTCTAATTCAACATTTTTTCCACCATGAAAATATAAAATTGACTTTTCCTCATAACGAATATGATTTTTAACATGATTTAAAGCAACCCATGCACATTTTGAAAATCTTGGAGATGCAGTAGGAAAGAAAATAATAGACTGTGTTTCTTCCACAATAATTGGAGCTTTATAATTAATTCCTGTTAAATGTTTTGTCCCTTCATGTCTTCCCAAATATGAACTTCCAAAAGAACGGCAACTTTCATCAATAATTTGGCTTGGTGTTTTATTAACTAAAAAACTATCTTGTTTTTCTATTACTTTCGTTACATTTGAACCTATTGGTAACAAAATTAATGTATTTGAATTTACTTCATATTCAGTTATCATTTTTTCACCTCCTCTACTAATATTGTTCGACAAAAATGTCGAATGTCCTTTACTTTACCAAAGAAAATTAAAAAAAATGTCGTTTTATGTTGTAAATTAAAAAAGAACATATTTTTTAATATGTTCTAATTGGTAATATCAATTGAATTAAATTATCACTTTCTGGGTTTTTTAAAATAATTGGTTTTATTTCTCCATTAAATAATAATTCTACATCTTCACTTTCTATTGATTTTAAAGCATCCATCATATATTTACTACTAAAAGCAATTTTTATTTCTTTTTCATTATCTTTTACAACATTTAATTTTTCTTCTACGTTTCCAATTTCAGGAATATTTGAAGAAACGATAATTTCATTTCCATTACTTTGTAGTTTTATTGTATTTTTATCAGCTTCATTTGTTAATAAAGATGCTCGATCAATTGAATTAAAGAAATCTCTATATTTTACAACCATTTTTAATTCAAAATCAGTTGGAATTAACTTAGATGTATTAGGATAAGTACCATTAATCAATCGTGACATCATAACAATCGAATTAAATTTGAAAATAACTTTATTATTAAATACATGCATTTCTAACTCATCTTCATCATCGTTGAATAATCGAACTAATTCGTTTAAATTTTTAGTAGGTATGACAATATCAGTTGAATTTTCTAACAAGCTTTTTACTTCTACTGTTTTTTTTGCAAGTCTATAAGAATCGGTTGCAGTACATTCTAAGGAATTACCTTCTATATGAAAATTAATTCCTGTTAAAATAGGTCTTGATTCTTGTGTTGACGTTGCAAAAGCAGTTTGATTAATAATATTTTTAAATAATTTTTGAGAAATAAATAATGGCGTTTTACTATCTTCTAATTCTAAATTTGGAAATTCAGAAACATTATTACAGTTTAAATGAAATGAAGAATTTTGTGTATAGATATATAGTTTAGAATCAACAACTTCTTCAATATTAATTAATTCATTAGGTAATTTTCTAATAATTTCATAAATATATCTTCCTGAAACTACAATTTCACCAGTTGTATCAATGTTATCAATATCTTTTTTGTCAATAAACGTTTTAATTGCTATTTCATTATCAGTACTCATTAAAAATAAGCCATCATTTGTTAATTCAAATTTAATACAATTTAAAATTGGAATTAAATTTTTATTTGAAATACCTCTAATAACATAATTTAAATGTTCCATTAGTTTATTTTGTTTGATTGTTAACTTCATAAATTGTTCCTTCTTTCTTTTATTTATATATATAGTATTTATATTATTAAAGTGGATTATGTGGAAAATTAAAAAATCGTTGTAAAATAAAGTGAAAAATAAAAATTTATAATGTGGATAAAAAAGTATAAAAATATTGATTATCCACATTTATTTTATTTGAGCAATAATTTTTTGAATTTCCATTTCTAAAATTGGATTTTTTTTCATTTCATTTTTTATTTTTTCAACAGAATGCATTACTGTTGTGTGATCTTTTCCACCAAATTCAATCCCTATTTTAGGAAGAGATTCTTCTAAGATTGTACGACAAATGTACATAGCAATTTGGCGAGGTACAGCAATAGATGCCATTCTTTTTTTACTTTTTAAATCTTCTACAGTGATATTATAATTGCTAGCAACTAATTGTTGTACTTGGTCAATTTTATTTTTAGCTACAACACTTTTAACAAAGTAATCTTTTAAAGCTTCAATTGCAAGGTCTAAAGTGATATCAGAGCCATTCATCATTGTGGCATAAGCTACAACTCTAGTAATGGCACCTTCTAGTTTTCTAATATCGCTTGTACAATTACTAGCAATATATTCTTTTACATCTTTAGGAAATGTATTAGACATTACTTGTCCCTCTAATTTTTTATCAATAATATCCATTCTTAATTTAAAGTCGGGTGGTAAGATGTCAATAGTAAGTCCCCAGTTAAAACGAGTACGCAGACGATCTTCCAATAATTTTAAATCATCAGGAGAACGGTCTGAAGAGATTATGATTTGCTTATTATTGCCGTATAAATCATTGAAAGTATTGAAAAATTCCTGTTGTGTTTGATTAGCATTTCCTAAATATTGAATATCATCAATCATTAAAACGTCAATATCTCTATATTTTTTTTTGAAAATATCTACACTATCGAAATTATTTCCATCTTTACTTTTCTTATTAATTCCAATAAAGTCTGAAACAAATTTCTCACTTGTAACATATAATACACGTTTTTTACTATTTTTAATAATATAGTTACCAATAGCATGCATTAAATGAGTCTTCCCTAATCCGCTATTTCCATATATAAATAATGGATTATACATAAAACCTGGTTTTTCAGCTACAGCTAAAGAAGTCGCTTTTGCAAATTTATTACTTGCTCCTACAATAAAATTATCAAAAGTGTATAAAGGATTTAAGTTTGTTTCATGTTCATTCACAGCTGGAACACCAACATTATCTGTATCGATTTCTATATTTTGTTCTACTTCTTCTTTTGTAACATATTCGAATTGAAAGTTTGTTCCAGTTATTTCAGCAAATATTTCTTGAATCAAATCATTGTAATTTTCTTTTAAATGTTTCTTGTGAACATGCATAGGAACTAAAACTGTTGCTTGTTTTTCCTTTAAATCAATTAATTCAGTTTCCATAAACCATGTTTCAAAAAGCATTGGTGATATATTTTCTTTCATTTTTTCGAGAAAAGTTTTCCACAATGTATTATTATCCATAGAAAAAACATCACCTCACTCGTCATTAACTACCAATATTCTACATTATTTTCGTTGAAAATACTAGTAAAAATAGCAAAAAATGTGGAAAAAGATTAAATCACAGTTTTTTCCACAACATTTTCATAATAATATAATAACAAAATTAAGTTTTCAACAAAAATGTGGAAAAAAATAAAAGATCAAATTCACAATGTTAAAAAATTTTCCACATTTTGGTGGAAAAGATTGGGAAATATTTTAAAATAAAGAAAAAAAAGTAGATAAAAATGTGTAAAAGTCGATTTTTGTCGAAAATTGAAAATAATAAAATGTGGATTAAATAAAATAATCTATGTTTTCCACAGTTTTAATAATTTAAATTAAAAAAAACAAATTTTGTTTGACAAAACACAATAATATATATATAATTGATAGAGCAAAGCGAAAAAAGAAGCCAGGAGGTGTAGAAAATGAGAGGAAATCACGGAACTACGTTTCAACCAAATAATAGAAAAAGAAAGAAAAAACACGGATTCTTCGCTAGAGTAAAAACAAATGTTATGACTCGTAGAAGAAAAAAAGGACGTAAAGTTTTAGCTCATTAAAAACCACTTGTTTATATGTGGTTTTTTTGTTTCAATAATAATTCCTGTTTTGCTCTTTATTTTTTTGTGAAAATAAAGTAAAATAGATGTGATTAGTGAATTTTTGAAAGATGGTGAAATTTTGAAAAAAATAAATAGTCTGAAAAAGAGCACTGATTTTGAACGAATAATTAAAAATAATCGTTCATATAAATATAAGGATTATTTTATTTATGTGGAACGAAATACAAACGACATTTATCATTTTGGTTTATCAGTTGGGAAAAAAATTGGAAATGCAGTTACACGTAATAAAGTAAAACGGCAAATACGTTCAATGATTGATCAAATTTACTTTAAAAATAATTTTAACTGTATTATTATTGTGAAAAAAAGTTATTTGAATCATACTTTTAATGAAAATAGTAAATGTTTTAAGGAAGCTATGGAACAATTAAATTTAGTGAAAGGAATTCAAAATCATGAAAAAAAAGAAAGTTAAAAATTTCAAAAAAATTGTAATTATGTTATTTCTAGTACTATCTTTAACAGGATGTACTACGATATTAAAGGATAAAGATGGAAAAGCTGTTCAAAATAAGACAACGGGTCAAAATTTAACAAAAAACATTTTATGTCAGCCATCTGAAAAAGAAACAATAAAATTATATAAACAAAATAAGGTAGATATTGATAAATTACCAAAATGCTCAGAAATGAAAGTTTTATCAGGAAATTATGAAGGAATATGGACAACTATTTTTGTAAAACCATTAGCCTGGGTAATTATTCAAATAGGAGAATTACTAAAAAATTATGGTTTAGCTATTATAGTAACAACATTATTAATTCGTTTGATAACAATGCCGTTTACAAAAAAAGCAGCATTGCAATCTGAAAATTTGAAAAAAGCACAACCAGAATTGGAACGTTTAGAAAAAAAATATAAAGATAAAACAGATCAAAATAGTATGCTTTTAAAGAATCAAGAAATGTTAGGTATTTACAAAAAGTATGAGATTAATCCAATGAGTAGTTGCTTGTTTTCTATGTTACAGATTCCCCTATTCTTTGCTTTTTATGAAGCAATGAATCGTTTACCATCAATTTTTGAATCGAACTTTATCGGATTTCAACTTGGAACCACTCCAGTAACAGGCTTATCTCAAGGAAATTATATATATATATTAATTATAGTTTTGGTTATTTTAACTAGTTATTTCTCATTTAAATTAAACAGTGGTGCAAGCATGAGTGAAGATCAAGCAAAACAAATGAAAATGATGACAAATTTCATGACGATTTTTATTGGAATTGCAGCATTAACATTATCAGCAGGAATTGCAATATATTGGATTATAAATAGTAGTTTTACTATTTTACAAAATTTATTGGTTAAAAGGAGAAAAGCATGATGGTAGAAAAATATGTATTTGAAGCAAAAACAGAAGACGAAGCAATAACATTAGCACAACAAGAATTAAATATTGAAAAAAATGATATGTATTATCAAAGTGATAAAGTAGAAAGTGGTAAATTATTCAAATCAAAAAAAATTAAAGTTTCTGTATATAAAAAAGATGATATTATAAAATATATTAAAAATTTTGTAAGTGAATTATCAAAAGATATGGATTTGCCTATTCAATGTGAAATAAGAGTAGAGGCAGATAATATTCAAATTCAACTATTTTCGGATAATAATGGTATTTTGATTGGAAAAGAAGGAAGAACAATGAATGCAATTCAAACTTTATTAAAGCAATCTGTTCAAAATAATATTACTTATCCATTACATATTCATTTAGATGTATCAAATTACCGTGCAAAACAAGAACATAATTTTGAATATGAAATGAAAAAATTGATGAAAGAGGTTCAAAAGACAAAAGTGGATATTAAATTGGAACCTATGAATTCTTACCAAAGAAGAATGATTCATAATTTAGCAACTAAATTTTTAAATATTAATACTTTTAGTACAGGTGAAGGAAAAGAAAGATTTGTTACAATCCATTATGAAGAAGAGAAGCAATAGTCTTCTCTTTTCTTGACGATTGTTATAAAATAGTTTACAATCTCTTTGAAGAGAGGATACTTATGAAAAATAAAGATTTATCAAAGGAATATTTGAATATAGTTAAAAATATATTAGAACATCCTGAATTTCAACGAAGAAAAGAATACCCTCACCATGGAGAAATTACAGTTTATGATCATTGTTTAGCTGTTTCTTATACTGCATATTGTATTGCAAAAAAGATGGGGTTGGATTATGAAAGTGCTGCAATAGGCGGATTATTACATGATTTTTATGATTCACCATGGCAAGAATGCACAGAAAAGAAGAAGTTATTTGAAAAGCATGGCTTTGTACATGCGAAAGAAGCTGCAAAAAATTCATGGAAATACTTCCCAGAATATATGAATGAAAAAAGAGAAGATATTATTTTAAGACATATGTTTCCTTTAAATGTAAAACCACCAAAATATATGGAAAGTTGGATTGTAACAATGTCTGATAAATATGTTTCTTTAGAAGTTTTAAAAGATATTAAACACCTGCATCGTTATGTAGGATTTAATAAGAAAAAAGAGAGGAGAAAATAAATGGAAGATACAATTGCTGCTATTTCTACTGCACTAGGAATTGGTGCTATTTCAATTGTACGAGTAAGTGGTAAAGAAGCAATAGAAATAGTAAATCAAATTTTTAAGTCAAAAAATTTAACGAATGTTCCTTCTCATACAATTCATTATGGTAAAATTATGGATAAAAATAAGGAAATTGACGAGGTATTAGTTTCAGTGATGAAAGCTCCAAATACATATACGAGTGAAGACATTGTTGAAATAAATTGTCATGGAGGAATTGCTACAACAAATAAAATATTAGAATTGGTTTTGGAACATGGAGCTCGTTTAGCACGTCCAGGTGAGTTTACGGAACGTAGATTTTTAAATGGTAAAATTGACTTAATCCAAGCCCAAGGAGTGAAAGATTTAATTGCTGCTACGACAGATGAAAAAAGAGCATTAGCCGTAAATCAATTAAATGGAAAAGTTTCATCAAAAATTGAACAATTAAGGCAAGAGATTTTAGAACAAATTATTGCCAATATAGAAGTAAATATTGATTATCCAGAATATGAAGATATTAAAAAATTAACAAATGAAGATATTTTTCCAAAATTAATAAATATTAAAAATAAAATGAATCATATTTTAGAAGAAAGTAAAAACGGAATCATGATTCAAAATGGAATTAAGACATCTATTATAGGGCGTCCAAATGTAGGAAAAAGTAGTTTGTTAAATACATTATTAGGAGAGAATAAAGCTATTGTAACAGATATTGAAGGGACTACTAGGGATATTATAGAAGGTGAAATTATAGTAAGTGGTATTCCTTTTCATATAATTGATACAGCAGGAATTAGAAAATCAGATCAATTAGTAGAACAAATTGGAATCCAAAAAAGTTTTGAATTAATTGAAAAGTCAGAACTTGTTTTATTTGTTTTAAATAATAATGAAGAATTAACTGAAGAAGATCAAAAAATTCTAGAAAAATTAGAAGGAAAAAATAAAATTATTATCATTAATAAAACAGATTTACCAAATAAATTAAATTTAGAAAAAAATTTATTACAAGAGTCAGTTATGATTAGCGCATTGAATGAAACAGGAATTGATGATTTAAAGAATAAAATGAAACAAATTTTTCATTTAGAACAAATTCAAACAGAAGATCCTACTTATTTAACAAATGCAAATAGTATTTCATTTTTAAAAAATGCAATGACAGATATTGAACAAGCAATTGATGGAATTAAAAATAATATGCCAATTGATATGGTTGAAATAGATATTAAAAATGCGTGGGATAATTTAGGATTAATTATAGGAAAAACTTATCAAGATGAATTAATTAATCAATTATTTAGTCAATTTTGTTTAGGAAAATAGAATATTCATTCGTATTCTATTTTTTATTTTATTGTTTTTTCACTTACTTTAGTATATAATAGTTTCGTTAAAAAGGACGTGAGATCATGAATTATGATTGTATTGTAGTTGGTGGAGGACACGCTGGTTGTGAAGCATGTCTTGCAACAGCTAGGATGGGATTAAATACTTTATTAATTACAGGAAATATTAAGAACATTGCTGATATGCCATGTAATCCATCAATCGGAGGAAGTGCGAAAGGAATTGTTGTTAGAGAAATTGATGCATTAGGCGGAGAAATGGGAAAAAATGCTGATAAAGCTCAAATTCAAATGAAAATGTTGAATAATAAAAAAGGGCCAGCTGTTCAAGCTTTACGAGCACAAGCTGATAACATAGAATATCCAAGATTGATGCAGGAAACTTTACAAAAACAAACAAATTTAACTATTTTAGAAGCGATGGTTGAAAATTTGATAGTAGAGGATCATACTGTGCATGGAATTATTTTAGGTAATGGAGAAAAAATATTTGGTTCAAATGTTATTTTGACAACAGGGACCTATTTAAAAGCCGATATTTTAGTGGGAGATACTAGACACCGTGAAGGACCACATGGAGAAAAGCCCAGTGAACATTTGAGTGATAGACTAAAAGAATTAGGCTTTAAAATTATTCGTTTAAAAACTGGAACGCCACAAAGAATTGATAAAAATTCTATTCATTATGATAAAACAAAGCGCGAAGATGGAGATAATATTGCGTATACTTTTAGTTTTGATGAAGAACCAGCTTATGATGTAAATAAGCAAACTCCATGTTATTTAACATATACTACTAATGAAACTCACAAAATTATAAGAAATAACTTATCTAAATCAAGCATGTATGGCGGGTTAAATGATATTAAAGGTATAGGTCCAAGATATTGTCCATCAATAGAAGATAAAATTGTACGTTTTGCAGATAAAGAAAGACATCAATTATTTTTAGAACCTACTAGTTTAAGTTCTAATGAAATTTATGTACAAGGTTTTTCTACTAGTATGCCACATGATATCCAAGAACAGATGGTTCATAGTATTCCTGGTTTAGAGGATGCAAAAATAATAAAATATGCATATGCAATTGAATATGATTCAATTTATCCAACACAAATTAAGCAAACATTAGAAACTAAACTAGTTCATAATCTTTATACAGCAGGCCAAATAAATGGAACTAGTGGGTATGAAGAAGCAGCTTGCCAGGGATTAATTGCAGGAATTAATGCAGCATTGAAATTCCAAGGAAAAGAACCACTCATATTAAAAAGAAGTGATGCATATATAGGTGTTTTAATAGATGATTTAGTAACAAAAGGAGTTCGCGATCCCTATCGTTTATTAACTTCGAGAGCTGAATATAGACTGCTACTAAGACATGATAATGCGGATTTAAGGTTAAGAGAATATGGTTATCAAGTAGGATTAATTAGTGAAAAACAACATAAAAAATTATTAGAAAAAAAGGACAAAATAAAAACAGTAACAGAATTATTAAAAAATAAAAAAATTACTCCAATACAAGAAGTTAATGAATATATGAAGTCGATTCCAACAGCATTATTAAAAGATGGAATTACATTATATGATTTATTAAAACGTCCAGAAATTAAAATGGAACATTTACAACATTTTATAGAATTACCATTTGATAAAAATATTTTAGAACAAGTGGAAATAAATATAAAATACGAAGGTTATATCATGAAAGCATCAAGAGAAGCAGAAAAAATGATTCGTCTTGAACAGAAAAAAATTCCTGAAAATATAGATTATAATGATATTAAGAATATTGCCAGTGAAGCTAGACAAAAATTACAAGAAGTAAGGCCAACATCAATTGGACAGGCACTTCGTATTAGTGGTGTAAATCCTGCAGATATTTCAATTTTAATGATATATTTAAAAAAGGGTGAAAAAAATTGAGTATAGAACAATTTATTGAAGAATTAGAAAAGTTAGAAATTATATTAACAGAAAAACAAATAAAACAATTAGATCAATATTATCAATTATTAATTGAATATAATCAATACATGAATTTAACAGGAATTACCGAAAAAAAAGAAGTATATTTAAAGCATTTTTATGATTGTATAACATTAAAAAAAGCTGTTCATCTAGAAAAGGTTGAAACTCTTTGTGATATAGGTTCTGGAGCTGGCTTTCCAGGATTAGTATTAAAAATCGTGTTTCCTAATATTCATATTGTGTTAATTGATTCTTTAAATAAAAGAGTAGAATTTTTAAAAACAGTTATACAACAATTAGATTTGAAGGGAATAGAGGCTATTCATATTAGAGCAGAAGATTATGCACAACAAAATCGTAGTAAATTTCAAATTGTTACATCACGTGCAGTTGCACATTTATCAATGTTATCAGAATTATCATTACCTTTAGTACAAAAAGATGGGTATTTTATTCCAATGAAGGCAAATATAGAACTAGATTTGCATACTTTAAATTCAATAGTATCTAAGTTAAATGGAAAAGTTGAAGAAATTATATCATTTGATTTACCAATAGAAAATAGCATAAGAAACTTAATTAAAATTAAAAAAATTGGTGAAACAAGTTTAAAATATCCAAGAAAATTTTCTGATATCAAAAAGAAACCATTAAAATAAAAAAACTAC